>JALZUY010000194.1 GCA_023301395.1 Nonlabens sp. | reverse complement strand
GCGCCGTGAGCGCAGCCGCGCTACTATCGCGTCCTGCCTTGAACGGATGACGGGTAAACCCATTCCGGAAGATTTACGTGATGATCTTCTGGACGGGGGTGGGGAAATAGACCTTGTCCGTTCAGGCCTCGATGATGTCATGCGCAACGCCTATGAGCGTATATCTTTTGTGTATCACACACGTGAAGACATTACCGACTTTCGAACAGCCGCTTATGTCTTAGCTATCAGTGAAATTGCGGATGCTTATCAAGTTATTGGTATATAGATACTTTAAGAGACATCTCATGCCGTCAACAGAACTCAGAAAAAATACGAATTCGGACATCGATCGGTATGTCGGAAAAGAACTTCGTTTGCAGAGATATAATGTAGGCGCCTGTGCTACCGAATTTGCAGCTTGCTTGGATTTGACATTGGAAGAATACGAGCGAATTGAAAGTGGTTTGGTTCGCTTACCTGTGAGCGACTTATTTACGCTTAAGCGTATCTTTGATGTATCACTTTTGCATTTTTTCTCTCGGGAAGGTGAGTATTTTTCAGACATCATTTTTACGGGGTCTGATATGGCAGATATTTTTCATTACTTTTCGAATATTGAAAATCCAAATGTCAAAGATCACCTTTTAGAACAAATAAAACTGGCCTCTAGTGTCTTTTAGATAGGCATTTGATACAGGAATTTATCAAAAAACTGGAATTATATATTATGACTAAAACAGTAACCCTGCCAGCCAATCGGTTAGAGATTTATCAAGGTGATGATAGAAAATATCGTTGGCGTTTGATCTCAAAAGCGGAAACCCGCGCGCATTCAACACAAAGCTATGTGAGTAAACAGGGGTGTTTAATCGCGTTAAAACGGGCAAAGTCCTTAATGCAAGACGTAGAATTTATTGAAGTCTAAGATAGGCAGATGTGGCTGTATTTATTGCTATGCTGCTTGGTAAAGAGCATATTGTGAAACCCCTGTCTGACGAGGATAGGGCAGACATTCTTGCGAGGTTTAAGCCTCTGAGCTAATGTCTGCACTGGGGATGAATTTCACAATTCCACATAGCGTATAATCGGTTTTCTTGGTTGCTAAGGATATTGAAAAATACATGAAAACTTCAATTTCTCCCCGATGGGCACTGAAAACCCCCCAGATTCCCCCGATTTACAGTCTAGAATAAATACCTGATTTTCTGACAGCCTAAAGTTCAACTTACTCAAAGGACTTAGGCAATGTCGCCACAGAGCATTCTTATCGGACAAATTGTCATCGTCTTTACGACGATCATCTTGACCACATGGTATGCGACACAATGGGTTGCCTTCCAGTTCGATTACGATGCCTATCTGGGAACTGGGTTGTTTTCATTTAGCAATCACACAGTTTACGCGCCTTGGAGCTTATTTCCTTGGTGGTATCAGTTTGACGCTTATGCCCCGCAAGTTTTCAACAAAGGCGGCCAGATAGCTGCGGGCGGCGGTTTTGTTGGCACTATCTTTGCCGTCATTGGCTCTGTTTGGCGTGGACGCTCTGCCAAAGCCCTCAATACTTTCGGGTCGTCACGCTGGGCGAGCGACAAACAAATCAGCAAGGCAGGGCTTTTGAATGACAGAGGCGTCTTTTTAGGCCGCACAAAGCACGACTATATTCGTCACGATGGCCCTGAACATATCATGGCGATTGCGCCAACTCGGTCAGGCAAAGGCGTCGGCCTTGTTATCCCAACCTTACTGTCATGGACGGACAGCGCCGTAATTCATGACATCAAAGGCGAGAACTGGCAGCTCACCTCTGGTTGGAGATCAACTTTCTCGCATTGCCTGTTGTTTGATCCCACCAATGCAGAAAGCGCAAAATACAATCCTTTACTGGAAGTTCGTAAAGGTGCTGACGAGGTACGTGATGTTCAAAATATCGCTGACATCCTTGTTGACCCTGAAGGGATGCTTGAACGCCGTAACCATTGGGAAAAGACAGCCCACAGCCTTTTAGTCGGCGCTATCCTTCATATACTATACGCAGAGCGCGAAAAGACGCTGGCTCGCGTGGCCTCATTCCTCTCTGACCCAAAGCGCTCTTTTGAAGCGACGCTTCGGGACATGATGAAAACTAATCACCTCGGCGAAAGCGGTAAGGCGAATGTCCATCCGGTTGTAGCTCAAGCAGCGCGTGAACTCTTAAACAAATCTGAAAACGAGCGCTCAGGAGTCCTTTCAACCGCGATGAGCTTTCTTGGGCTTTATCGGGATACCACCATCGCCGAGGTGACCTCAAAATGCGATTGGAGAATTGCCGACCTAATGCAAGCTGACAAACCCGTGTCGCTTTATCTAGTCGTGCCGCCATCAGATATTTCTCGCACAAAGCCGCTAGTCAGATTGATATTAAATCAAATCGGTCGCCGTTTAACTGAGAAACTAGGTGCTCGGGATAAGGGGCAGTCTCAGCGTCAGCTTTTGCTTATGCTGGATGAGTTTCCGGCCCTTGGACGCCTGGACTTCTTTGAAACCTCTCTAGCATTTATGGCGGGGTATGGTCTGCGGTCTTTCTTAATTGCTCAATCATTGAACCAGATCGAAAAGGCATACGGCCCGAATAATTCAATTTTGGATAATTGCCACGTTCGCATTGCATTTGCGACGAATGATGAGCGCACAGCGAAGCGGCTCTCTGACGCAATAGGTTCCACAACCGAAATGCGGTCTATGCGCAATTATGCTGGGCATCGCCTTGCACCTTGGTTGTCTCACGTCATGGTGTCTCGTCAAGAGACCGCGCGGCAGCTTATTACGCCGGGCGAGATTATGCAGCTTCCCCCTGATGATGAGTTGGTATTGCTCTCGGGATTTCAGCCGATCAGAGCCAAGAAACTAAAAGATTACCTAGACAAGAATTTCACAGGCCGTGTTCAAAACCCGCCGACGCTTTCCCCTTGCGGAGGCGAGTACCTTGCGACTGGGGAATTCAAACACGGCCTGTGGATGACCGCCTTTATCCGCTCGATGACACGGAAGGTGACGACAATTCAACGGCGAATACCGGAAAGGGTATTGAACCCAAGCTGCCTGAAAAAGAGCCGAAGAAAGAGCGAACCTTGAGGACGAACTCTTGAACGAAGTCGATGATGAACAAGAGCTCACGACAGCGACTAAGTTGGGACAGTTTGAACGTCAAACCACGCAACTGGCACGGGCGCATGACATCTCCCGAACCACAGAACCAGAAATGGGAATCTAAGATGGAAAAATTAACACACCGAGTTAGAGGTCGCATCACCGAGGATAATTGGAGGGCACT
>JALZUY010000193.1 GCA_023301395.1 Nonlabens sp. | reverse complement strand
GCTATTGGGTTTTCTGTAATCCGTTTTTCTGTAGATGATATTTTAAATACCACTCAATTAATAGATCAACAAGGAAACATTAATTACGATCGCATATCTACTTTTTCCACCGCAGACTGGGCATTTACACTTTCTTATGCTCGAGAAGCAAAACTAGATGGATTTACTTATGGCGCAAATGTGAAAGTAATCCGTCGTGTGATAGGAGATTTTGCAAATGCATGGGGTTTTGGGTTTGATGTAGGTGCACAATTTAAACGTGGTGACTGGGAAATAGGTCTTATGGCTCGTGACATAACTACTACTTACAACACATGGACCATCGATGAAGATAAATTTGCCGAAATCCAAGGTGCAGTCGCAAATCAAAATCAAGATTTACCAGAAACTACTGAGGTCACACTGCCTAAATTACAACTAGGTCTCGCACGTACTTTTACATTTCACTACGACCATGTTCTCACTGCCGAGGTTGATTTAAACATGCGCTTTATACAAACTAATGATATTATTTCAAGTAGTTCTGTAAGTGCAACACCAGCACTAGGTGTACAATATGGCTTTACAGATTTAGTTTTTGTAAGAGCTGGAATGGGTAACTTTCAAAACGTTCAACAACTAGATGGTAGTGATAACGTTAATTTTCAACCCAATATAGGAATAGGATTCAAGTACAAAGGTATTGCAGTTGATTATGCACTTACCGATATAGGTGATTCTAGTGAAGCGTTATATTCCAATATTTTTTCCGTAAAAGTAGATCTTTCTGCATTTTCACGATAATCATGAGATTTTATAATCAGTAGAAGATTGATATCTTAGCCTCTTAGATGTACTATGAAATACTCCAGTATTCTTCTCGCAATTTTATCAGGTATTCTACTATGGTTAGGCTGGCCTACTTATGGTTTACCATTATTACTATTCGGTGCATTTGTGCCACTTCTTTTGGTAGAAAAAAAATTACGCTACTCTACTAAAAAAAATAAAGGTTGGCGTGTTCTAGGTCTTGCTTATCTCAGCTTTTTCATTTGGAATTTTGCAACTACTGGTTGGTTGTATTACTCTACGGCTTTTGGAATGTGGTTTGCCGTATTAGTAAATAGTCTATTGATGGCATTGGTTTTTTTATGCTATCACAGATTTGCGCGCAAGGTTTCTCAAGGCGCTGCGTTTACATTTTTAGTTTGTTTATGGATCGGCTTTGAATACTTGCACTTACACTGGGATTTTTCCTGGCCATGGCTCAATTTAGGTAATGGGTTTAGTGAATACACAGGCTGGATTCAATGGTATGAATACACGGGAACCTTTGGTGGTGCATTATGGATTTGGGTATTAAATATTGTTGTTTTTTATGCGATTTCTCGCTTGCGCGAAAACGGTTTCACCATAAAAAAAGTACTCAAAAAAGCAATTGTTCCTATTATTATAATTCTGGTTCCGATTGCTATTTCTCAAGTCATTCTCGAACTTTATTCTATTGAGTTAACTAAAGGTGGCGGCACTGAAGTAGTTATAGTGCAGCCCAACATAGATCCTTATGAAGAAAAATATACAACTACCAATAATAAAGTAGTCGAACTCATTACTGATTTAGTATTACCAGAACTTACCCAAGATACGCAGTTTGTCATCACACCCGAAACGGTTCTTGCAGACAATTTGAAAATAAACCAAATAGGTTATCATCCAACATTGCAAAGACTAAGAGGGAATTTTGCTGCATATCCTAACTTGAACTACCTAGGTGGAATATCTCTACTGGATGTTTTCAAAGATCATAGAAGAGCTACTACACAAACAAATATTGCAAATGATGGAGTGACGTTATATAATGACTTTAATAGCGCGATGTTCTTCAATCAACGTGGACCTATAGAATTATATCACAAATCAAAACTCGTAGTAGGAATTGAAAATTTCCCGTATAAAGGAATTCTGGAACCTATTTTAGGTGATGCCATGATCGATTTAGGCGGCACAAAAGCGACGAAAACTACACAAGAGAATCGTAGTGTATTTACCTCAAAAAACGGAACTAATGTTGCTCCAGTAATATGTTACGAATCAGTTTATGGTGAGTACGTAACTGAGTATGTGAAAAATGATGCTGACTTTATAGCCATCATCACAAACGACGCTTGGTGGGGAAACACACAAGGCCACAAACAACATTTAAGTCTTGCTCGACTGCGTGCCATTGAAAATAGAAGATGGATTACCAGAAGTGCCAATACTGGAATAAGCGCAATTATCAATCATAAAGGAGCGATTATTAAATCTCTAGCTTATGAAGAACAAGGAGTCCTTAAAGGTAGAATCATTAAGCGTAAAGGACGAACCTTTTATGTACAGCATGGAGATTACATAGCTCGTATCGCTATATTTATGGGTGTATTTACATTGTTATTTGGATTTGCTCGTCGCAGGAAGAAACGTTCCAGTTAATTAATCTTGAGTCGTGAAGTCCGTAGTCTTTTTATTCAATAGCCAATAGCTATAGCTTGATAATCTACTAACTGTTAGTAAGCATAATTTGAGGTCTTAATTAGACTGTTCTCGACTGCCGCTCGAACTGACAAAGAGATATTATCATACAAAACTTTAATCTCAGACTGAATGATGACTTCTTGTTGCCGATTTAAAGACCGCAGACTATAAGTTATTGTCCTTTAAAGAATACAATCGTACTCAAGGTTTTAACTACAATTCTCAAATCCAGAAATACACTACGGTGTTTGATATAAAACAAATCATATTGTAGTTTCCTTAGACTATCAGCTTCAGTCTCACCATATTTAGTTTTTACTTGAGCCCAACCTGTAAGTCCTGGTTTTACCACATGACGTGTCTCATAAAATGGTATTTTAATAGATAATTCTTTAACAAAAATAGGCCGCTCAGGTCTTGGCCCAATAATACTCATTTCACCTTTTAAAATATTAAAGAATTGAGGGAACTCATCGAGGCGCGATCTTCTCAAGAACTTGCCAAACGGTGTTATTCTACTATCGTTTTTAGTTGCAAATTGAGCTCCGTGAGCCTCAGCATTTTTAACCATCGTACGGAATTTATAAATCTTAAAAAATTTGCGATTCTTCCCCACTCTTTCTTGACTATAAAATAAAGATCCGCGATTCCCAATAAGATTTCCAATAAAAATAAATGGTATAATTATCAATCCTATAAACATTCCTAAAACAGAAAAAAGGATATCAAAAAAACGATGATAAACCATGTATAGCTTATTATTGTTATTGCGAGCAAATGGGAAATATTTATAAAAATCCTTACCTACATATTGAACAGGAACACGATCCGTTATCTCTTCATAAACCTGCGTATATTCTCGAACAGAAAATCCGTTTTCAACTAACTCAATAAGCCATTTATATAAGTCTGATGTTATTCCTTCTACATGTGATGATGCGATAACTATCTCACTTACTTCTTGACCTTCTAATCGATTTTTTGCCTCTTGAATAGTGAGTACATTAATACGATCGTCATGACCTATATGGAGTTCTTTATCTGTATTAATATAACCAGCTATTTTATAATTAGGATCGGCTTCTTGAAGTGTTTCGGCCACTTCAGCAGCGTCAGTAGCATCAGCAATGATGAGTATATTTTTATAAAATCGAGAACTAGAGAATAGCTTGATGTACATGGCGCGCCAAATCAATAGAGACAATGTAATTGCGAGATAGAAATAGAGAATTTGCAATCTATTCTCAGGTAAAGATGGTGTGAAGAATGGAGTTAATAGATAGACTAATGATGTAATCGAACTGGTAAAAACGACACCTCTTAAGGTAGCTGTAATACGACTGGCTCTTTGAAGATGATATAATTCAAATACCGTGGCAAAAAAAGTTAAGTAAGTACCTAAAATAATAATCCAGGACCAGTGTTGCTCATTAATTTTAAAATAGTCAAAATCGAAAACGACACCTACTAAATGTAAAGCGCCTAGAACTACCATCACATCAATGATGCGCAATAAAACCTTGCGCTCTGATATTTCAAAGTGTATGGATCCTGTTTGAGACATAATTATTTTAAGGAACTATAAAGATAAGATTACCCTTTTAATAATTGAAGCCATGACTGTTTTACTTTCTTCCAGTCAAAATTTTCAGCAATTAACCTTGCTTGATGGGTCATCTTCTCTGAGTCAATTTTTTGTTGGATTAAGTCATCAATCAAATCTGCAGCTTGCCGTGCTTGATATGGTTCAACAAGCAATCCATTGTTCTCATGTTCAATTAAATATGGAATCCCACCTACATTTGTCGAGATTACCGGTAATCCTAGTGCCATTGCCTCAATAATACTAACAGGTAAGTTATCAAAATGAGACGTGTTTATAAAAATATCATAATCAGGGCTCATAGCAATCCAGTCCTCTTTATCGAGTAAACCAGTAAATTCTACCTTTAGATTCTTTTGCGCAGCAAGAGAAATACAGTTTTTCATAGATCCATCCTTATCGGGTCCTACCATACATAATTTTGCATTGGGATATTTATCTGATAAAATCTCAAGAATATCAACAGCCATTTCGGGATTGTATATTTTATCAAATGATCTTACCCATAATAATTTGGGTTGAATACGATCACGTTGCTTAAAGGTATATTGAGTTAAATCTATATGATTAGGTATTTTGAGAAGTTTGTTAAATCCCGCTTTCGCAAAAGCGTCTATCAAATAATCACTCGGACTCACTACTTGATATGCATTATCCATAAAAGCTTTAATAGCTTTAGGATCTTTTATTAATCGCTCAGGAAGATTACCTCCATGAAGAATAGGGATGTATTTGATTTTTAATGACTTGCATAACCTTCCAATCGTAATAGCATACCAAAAGTTGCGTGTAGAATAAGTATCAATCAATACAAAATCAGCCCAGTATCTACTTAAAAACGTAGCACGCATCATATGTAATAATCGGGCACTCACATTTTGTACAGATGAGGCATATCGCAGTTGAAAACCTTCTTTTTTCAATAATGGACCTAATACATCAATGGTCGTAACCGTGCGGCCTTTATCAGCGAGTTTATTGCCTATGTATAGAATATTTTTTGTCACGTGGTAAGTATTTTCTTTGATTCTACCATAGGAATGACTTTCTTTTTAACAGCTGGCTTGACGTAGAGTAATGCCATTCCATAGAAAAAAGCCGGTGCAGCGATACGCATTGCACTATGATTAATAGTCGCAATCCAAAAAATTAAAAAAGCATAAAAATATACATTACCACTATGAAAAAGCCGGTAAAACAATGGTGTAAGTATCAATACAAATAATGAGAAAATCCCAATGGAACCATGTTCAGAAAGCAGTCTACTGGTCTCATTATGGGACGCTGCCAAAATCCCATCTTTTTTTGCCCGATAATATTTCACCTGTCCAGCTCCTATTCCTGCAATAGGGTTCTCTAGAAACGCTTCTAATTCTATAGTTATTAAGTCAGCTCTACCAGTTGAAAGATCTTCTTTTGCTCTACCAGCGGCATCTTCATTTGCATAGCGTTTATCAATAAGTCCGTTAGTCACTAAAGAGGTATAACCCCAAGCGAGAAGTAATCCAATTGCAATAACGGCTAGTTTAGGAATAAACGAAACTCTAAACTCACTACGCTTTAAGAAAAATAGCGTTCCTACTACAGCGATTATCATTAAGAATGCTGTGTAAACTCCACCACGGGAAAAAGTAACCCAAGCTCTATAAGTCATCCCTAAAAAAAGTACGATATCGAGAACGTTAATTGCTAAGTTTTTCACTCTTAAAAACCGAACAAAAGTGATAAACATCCCTATTCCTATGACTGTAGCTACTTGATTAGGTCCATATCCACCAGAAGTAGCAAAGTTAGACGCAGTGTTAGTTACAATATCTCTAATGTCTGGTGTTACTAGAAATAAATAAGTGGTAATCATTACTACTGGCCCTACAGCTAGCTTTAAAATTTGATCCAGTCGTTGAGAAGTAATTGGTCTTTGATAACAATAAATTGCAGTGATTCCTAAAGTTACAGGACCACTTAAATTAAAAGCTACCGCTTTACGCAAACTTTCTCCTAATGGAATGTTTCCAGCTGCTACTATGATACTGGGAACAAGTAACAATAGATAAAATACGTAAGGAATTGATTTTAAAGAGAATCCACGCATAATAATACCCATTACCATAAAAATGATAACGAGATACTTCATCATCTCATAAAAGACCAAAGCTTGATTCATTCTCAAGAAAACCTCGAGAGTGACTAGATAGGCGCAAGCCATCAAAGCCTCTTGACCTGTATCTTTTTGAAGTAAAACTCTTAATCCAAAATATACAATCGCCGCATAAAAGAATACAGGTATCAAAAAAGGAAGCGCAATCATGAAAATGGTCAATATAATATGACCAGCAATCAATAATGGATAGGGTAACTTCTCAAATTGAATCATTAAATCGTACTATAAAAGTGCTCAAGTTTTTTAATATAAGTTGAAGCACCAAAGGTAGTCATTACATGTTCTTGAAACGATTGAGCCTTTATTTTTGCATCTACTGGATGTTGAATAATTTCTTGTAATGCTTGGGATAATAAAATTGCGTCTTGTGATGGTACTATTTTACCATGAATGGAAACAACTTCTCTACAAGCACCTACATCTGTAACAACCACAGGTATGCCTGCCATTCCATATTCTAATAATGCTACTGGTAAACCTTCAGACTTTGAGGATAAGACAGCCATGTTTGAAGCATTTAAAATAGCCGTTGTATCTTCTCTCGAACCCAATAAAAAAACACTTTCTTCTAACTGAAAATCACTAATCATTTTTTTTACAGCTATAGAATAATCATCCTGAAAATCCATTCCTACTAAAAGTAATTTCCATTCAGACTCTTTTTGAGCGATGAGTTTAAAAGCATTTAAAAGAGTGAAATGATCTTTTTGAGGTCTTAAATTAGCCAAATGAACAATTCGTTTTCCATCTATTCCTGGTAATGATTTTAAAAGATCTTGCTTCACAGTTACCGATACAAAATTCCTGAAATAAACCACTTTTGAAGGTCGCAGTTGCTTGATAGACCAATCATGTAGTTTCTCGTTAACACTAATAATTCCATTAAAAAAACGAGAACACTTTTTAATAATTTTTGAACTGCGTTTCTCTACTTCCTCAGCATTGCCATAATGATCATGCCAGACCAATTTAAGTTGAGGCAACCACCATTTGATAATAGTAGCTGTAAAAAAAGAAGTACTATGCGCATGAATAATTTCAATATTATTTTTTACAACATAGGTCTTCAATTTAGTCATTGCTTTAAGTCCTAAACGACCTTTTTTCTCAATGAAAATATAACCTACTGCATCACTAATAGTTTCTTTAAGCAATCCTTCTTTTCTCGTTGTACATAAATGTGATTCATGTCCAGCGGCTTGTAATTCATTTGCTATTTGTATTGCCATGCGCTCTGCTCCACCAGCGTCAAGACTATCTATGATTTGGATTACTTTCATGATTGAAGCAATTTAACTATTTCACTCTCAAATTTTTCAAGCGTGTATTCTTGAGACCATTCTTGAGCATTTTGAGACATTATGGCCATTTGTTCTTTATGATCTAGAAGTTTTTTCACTGTAATAAGTGTTTG
>JALZUY010000192.1 GCA_023301395.1 Nonlabens sp. | reverse complement strand
GTTGATGAGATTTTTCTAGGCGTTTTAAAATTTTATTAGCTTTTTTAATGACTTGCTGAGGCATACCAGCCATTTTAGCAACATGAATTCCAAAACTATGATGACTTCCTCCAGGAATTAACTTGCGCATAAAAAGCACTTTATCTTTCAACTCCTTCACCTCAACATTATAATTCTTAATGCGAGCAAAGAGCTCCGTCATTTCATTCAACTCATGATAATGGGTTGCAAATAATGTTTTAGGTTGAAATGGATGCTCATGTAAATACTCAGTGATCGCCCATGCTATAGAAATACCATCATAAGTACTCGTTCCTCTACCTATCTCATCAAGTAACACAAGACTACCTTTACTTATATTGTTAAGAATACTGGCACTTTCATTCATTTCTGTCATGAAAGTAGATTCCCCTTGAGAAATATTATCACTAGCTCCTACTCTAGTGAAAATTTTATCTACAATCCCCATTTGAACCTTAGTTGCCGGAACAAAGCTACCCATTTGAGCAAGTAGTACAATCAGCGCTGTTTGTCTCAAAATAGCCGACTTACCACTCATGTTAGGTCCAGTAATCATAATGACTTGTTGTTGCTCACTATCCAACGTGACATCATTTGGGATATATGGTCGATCTGCAGGTAGCATTTTTTCAATCACTGGATGACGACCACCTGTAATCTCTAAGGCGTCACCTTCTAATAATTGTGGTCTTGTATAATTACTACTAACAGCATGTGACGCAAATGAAATCAAACAATCCAATTGACCTATAAGTTGAGAGTTGTTCTGAATCACCTTAATAAATGGTGTGATTTCTTGAATTACTTTGTCAAAAAGTTCTTGTTGTAAAGCATTAATACGCTCTTCAGCACCTAGGATTTTTGATTCGTATTCCTTTAATTCTTCTGTGATATATCTCTCAGCATTTACTAAGGTTTGCTTTCTAATCCATCCCTCAGGAACTTTATCCTTGTGAGTGTTTCTAACCTCAATGTAGTATCCAAAAACATTATTACTCGCAATTTTCAAACTTGAAATACCAGTTTCTTCGGTATGCCGTGCAAGCATTTTATCTAAATAATCCTTGCCACTATTTGCAAGACCTCTTAATTCATCTAACTCAGCATTATAACCTACGGCGATAGTTTTCCCTTTGAGAATGTTAACCGGTGCCTCTTCGTCTAAAGATTCTTTTATGAGTTGAGTAAGGTGGTTACAAGAATTCAAATTCTCTCCTAATACCTGTAAAGCTTTATTTCCTGATTTTTCGGCAGCTGCTTTAACGGGCACAATTGCTTCTAAGCTATTCTTAAGTTGAACAACTTCTCGTGGACAAATTTTACCTACAGCAACTTTTGAGACCAAACGCTCTAAATCACTCATGCGCTTAAATTCTAACTTAATAGCATTTAAAATTTCAGATGACTGTGTAAAAAACTCCACGATATCATGACGTTTTTCTATTTGCTCTTTATTTTTCAAGGGAAAAGCCAGCCATCTCTTTAACATACGACCACCCATTGCTGTAGCCGTTTGATCAATAACATCTATAAGTGTTACTGCTCCTGTACTTAGTGCTTGATATAACTCTAGATTACGTACTGTAAAACGATCCATCCACACATAATCCTCATCGGCTATGCGAGATATTCCAGCGATGTGATCTACTTTATCATGCTGTGTTTCTTCAAGATAGTGTAAAATAGCACCTGCAGCAGTAATGGACTCTTCTAGCTTTTCAATACCGAATCCTTTTAAAGAATTCACCTTGAAATGTTTCAATAATGATTCTCGAGCAAAATCAACCTGAAACACCCAATCTTCTAAAAAGAAAAAAGGTAAGTCATATGGAAAATCTTCTTTTAAAGATGTTTTATCCTTACGGTTAATCAACACCTCACTCGGGTTAAAATTTTGAAGCAACTTATCTACTTCTTCTCGGGAACCTTGGCTTACTAAAAATTCTCCAGTTGAGATATCGAGAAAAGAAACCCCATAAACATTCCTGTTTACAGATAACGAAGCAAGAAAATTATTACTCTTAGACTGCAAGACCTCATCATTAAGAGCTACACCAGGAGTTATTAACTCAGTCACGCCTCTTTTTACAATCGTTTTAGTCTGTTTAGGATCTTCTAACTGATCACAAATAGCAACGCGTTCTCCAGCTTTTACCAGCTTAGGTAAATACGTATTTAAAGAATGATATGGGAAACCTGCAAGTTCAATTTGATCACCACCATTATTTCTACTTGTAAGAACAATATTGACAATGCGCGCGGTCTTTATTGCGTCCTCGCCAAAGGTTTCATAAAAATCTCCAACACGAAAAAGCAACAACGCATCAGGATATTTAGTTTTTATCCTGTTGTATTGTTGCATTAATGGAGTGACTTTCTTAGCCTTTGCTGCCAAATCGTATTCTTAAAAGTGAACTTCAAAAATACGATTCTACAGCTGCTTGATACCTCAATTCAAACAGCTTTTTTCAACAGCTTATCGCAGGTCTATATTTTCACAAACAGACTATGAAACCTTATCTGTACATATGGAATCGTTTTCGCGAAAGCGTATAATCAACTCTATATTTACTTCCACGTATAATTTTTAGACACTGCTTTTCTTTTCACAGCGTTCACCATAGCACTTTCAAGTTCATTCTCTCCAGCTCCTTGAGTCTTTATATAAGCTTCTCTTTTTTCATTGAGCTCAAGAATTGATTTTTGGACTTTTTCACGTTCATTTTTTTTGGCAAGAGTGATTTCTTTAATCTCTTTTACTGATTTATCTTTAAACTCAGGTGCAAGAGTTTTCTTGTTTGCCACAATTAAATCTTCTAGCATTTCTTCATCTTCCGCAGCATCTATGAGATCCCAATCACCATTGTAATAAACACTTTTAGATTTCACAACACTACGATTCACGTTTGCAGTTACAGAAATACTCTCTAATTCAACATCATTTGAAAGTTGCTGTGAGCTTTTATAAGAACCTTGACTTCCATAAGCAATATAAGTAGTATTCAATTGAGTGTTTAAATCAAGAATCTTTTGATCATAAGGAGTAGACACATAATGAGTTTCTTGATTTTGATTGATAACTGTGTATTCTCCTTTACCCATTAAAGCACCATCTTTCCATTTTAAAGAAATCCCAGATTGTAGATCTCCACAAAAAATGGTGTTTACAGTAATGTCTTTTTGAGCAGCTGCACCCATCGCAAGATCTGCCGAAGTTTTTCCTTGTAAAAAGGACTCATTTCCAGCGATAAAAATCATTTTTAAATCCTGATTACCATTTCTCCATTCCAGGTGATTTACCGCTTTATTAATAACAGCACCACAATACTCATCTCCACCAGATGTGTCTAGAGCAAACAGCTCTTTACTAATATGATCCAGATCTGTAGAAAAAGGAACCACTTGTCTCAAAAAATCATCTTGTTGAGCTAGAGAAGAATTTCCATACTCATATAATGCAATTTCTAGATTTGCCTGTACTTCATTACAGTGCGCGTATGACATTTTATTAATCAAGTTCCACAATTGTGTTTTGGCCTGATCAATTAGACCATCCATACTATTACTTGTGTCAAGTAATAAAGCAATTTGTATTGTTGCTGGTTTCACTGGAGCAGTAGGTTTGATTTCTAAAACAGCAATTTCTGGAATACTTTTTATAGAATCGGTTTCATTCTTTTCTCCTTTACAAGAGATGAAAGAAATCAATAAGCTTGCGATTAATACACTTTTAAACTTTTTCATAATAATTATTTTTAAGAATTAGGTAATAGTTTAATATCTACTGGACCAGTAGGTGAGATGACATAAACCTTAGGTTTAGGTTCTTTTACTGGAGCAACTGGTGCTTTAGGCTCTTTAGGTTTAGGCGTGTATCTCAAGGATAAATTCATTCCTAGTTGGATAACTGGTTTAGTTATGGCCGCATTTACCACTATGTCATAGCCAGCATGAGAAATAGGCTCGTAGTAATAAGAAGTAGGTTTTTTAATGCGTGTCACACCTTTCTTTTGTTTTAAAGCCTCCATACTTATATTGTTTGCAGCTACATAACTTTGATAATGATCTTTAGGCATGTGATAAAACTTCGCATCGGCCATGTGTACGTCGTAGGTACTCATGTCAAATCCTAGTGCCGTGAAGTATTCTTTCTTCTTTTTAACTTCAGCAATAAGCTTAGTTTGTAACTCAGCATATATTGCTTCTAAGTTTTTTACATAGTAATCTACTTTTACCAGATTAAACACCTCAGCACTTGCACAAGCAGACAGGATCTTTTCAAAATCGGCATCATCACGGTAGGATATCAATAAATTTTGTTGCAACTCAAAACCTACAGGAATCTCCGTATATGTTTTACTGAACAATTTATTAGTTACCTCAATCTCATATTGAGGCATAAACGAGATCATGTCAATTGCAAACTTACCGTTGAAACCTTTTCCTCTTAATTCAGCTTTAATAGCGTTAATTTTATCACTCATCAATTGCGTAGTCTCATCGGCAGTTTCACCTACTTGATTGATATTAAAAACCGCAGTATAATCTGTCGCTTCTACATTATATAAACTGTGTAGATTAATATTGAGCATGTTAGACGGCTGTAACATCGGTCTTTGAATAGGTGTTGTTCTATAACCTACTACAGCTGCATTTCCCATATCGGCAGTAGCTATGTTTGCTCTTGAGATTTGCATTTTGGAAGCTTGATTATTAAAATTCCCTAAATGCTGTCCATTTGAACTGAGTACACAGAGCAATAAAAAAGTAGTGATAATTGATTTCATCTTGTTTGATTTTTTACCAAATCTACTGGTACACTACAGCTAGAAATACCATAAATGAGTGAACGACCTGTATGAATGAGTGAAACTAGAGTTCTGTTGAGCACGCTTTCGCGAAAGCGTATTAAACCAACCCAAAACCGCCCATAAACGGCACAGTGATTGAAACCATCTAGCTTTTAATGCCTAAGTTTACACTCGATATGAAAGCAATATTCCTATTTATTATACTATTTGTAAGCGCCATAACAACAGTTGTAGCCCAAAGTAATGAATCACGCAAATCTGCCAGCGAAAGAACTAATATGGTACTAGAAGGTCGTGTGATAACAGGTGAACGTCAACCAGTGAGTGGAGTGAATATAGAAGGCCCTATGGGTCGATATGCTACTACAAATGCATTAGGCTATTTTAAAATTCCAGCAAATTTAGGAGATGAGATCATTATAAGAAGATCTGATTTTGAAACCGTTTATTATAGAATAAATAGTAATGAAGACATAGAGATTCAAGTAATAAATGACAGCTCTCAAAAAGATAAATTGCAATCCTTGAATTATGAAGTATTGCTAGATAGCGCTCAAGTTTATCTCAAGAAAGATGCTCAAAAAACAGCCGATTTTCTTATCGCTGCCTTATCTAATAACCCACAGGAATTAACTGCTAGTAAAGAAGCACAAGCTTATGAAAAACTAGGTGATTTATATCTTTTTAATAAACAAGCAGATCTTGCTATTACTAACTATAAAGCTGCTATAAAATCCCAGAACGCTCCACAAAGACAACTTAAACTTGCTGAGTCTTTACAGAGTAATGGAAATTATCAAGAAGCTATAAAAACACTAGAAGCTATATTATCAAATAGCAATACTTTAAAAAATAAAGCTTCAAAAAAAGCCTCTTCAAGAACGGATAAAGCATCGATTGGATTAACAAATCAACAAACCATTAAGGCTTACACTACTCTAGGAAATGCATACCAAAAAACCAACAACACCGATCAATCGCTTAAGTATTTTAAACTAGCTCTTAATATTGCTGAGACTAATAAACTACAAGGCTTAACACCTCAATTGAATACTAACGTTGCAAATGCTTACAATCAAACTGGTCAAGTAATTGCTGCAGAGTCTTATTATAACAACGCTATTAAAGAGTCTAAAAATGAAGGCGTTTCTAGCAACGTCATGACCCAATCCGTCACTGCCGATTTTTATAACAGCAACCAGCAGTATGACAAAGAAATTGCTTTACGTAAAAACAATATTGAACTTATAGATAACGCAAGAGCAAAACCACTGGCAATAGCCGATATGGATTCCAGAGCGCTGGAAGATGATATGGAACTAGAAGAAATTGTTGTAGAGGAAGAAGTAAGTGCCGTTTCTCTTGTACCAGTAGCAGCTTCTACAGCATTTTCTAAACAAAAAGAACAACTCAAAATCGCCGAAGCTTATAAGGCAACAAACAACTTTACCGAAGCTATCGCATCTTATGAAAGTAGTTTTAAAGAAGCTAGCTCAAGTGAAGATCTCGATACTAAGAAAGAAGCCGCTCGCAATCTTTCTAAACTCTATCGCAATAACGGTAACACTTCAAAGTCCTTAAAATATAATGAGATTTATATTGAAACCGTTGATTTATTATACGATCAAAAAGAAGAAGAAATTGCTGTAAATACTCGTAAAGCACAAGACCTATTAAATAGACAAACTCGTATTCTTACACTAGAAAAAGATCGCGAGCTCACAGAAAACAGAATCTCTCTCATCAATACCGAGCGTGAATTAACGGAGCAAGTTAATCAACGCCAGCGATGGATTATTTACTCACTAGCTGCGCTTACCCTATTATTAATCACACTAGCTTATTTCATGTGGCGCAATAACCAGCAACAACGCATTAACAATCGTTTACTAGCTCTCAAATCATTGCGTAGTCAAATGAATCCACATTTTATATTTAACGCACTTAACTCAGTTAATAGCTATATCGCTATGAATGACGAGCGCGCTGCAAATAAATACCTGGCAGACTTTTCTAAACTCATGCGCAGCGTTCTTGAAAACTCAGAACTTGATTTTATTCCTCTAGCTAAGGAAACAGAACTATTAGGGCTTTATCTCAAACTGGAACACGAGCGGTTTAAAGACAAGTTTGACTATGAATTTATCATTGACCCATTACTTGAAGACATTTCTTTAAACGTTCCTCCTATGTTACTGCAGCCTATCATAGAAAATGCGGTATGGCATGGATTGAGATATAAGGACAAGAAAGGCTTTTTAAAAGTAGGTTTTGCAAAAGCAGGAAACGAGATCATAGTCACCATAACAGACAACGGAATAGGTCGTACTAAGTCAAAAGAATTCAAAACAGAACATCAAAAGAAACGCAAAAGTAAAGGTTTAGGAAATGTAGAAAACAGAGTAGCTTTACTTAACGAGTTGCACAATTGTGAGATAGAAATGCTCATAAGTGATGCAGGATTACTACCAGATATAGGTACTGAGGTGGTTGTGAAAATGAATGTTCCTAGTTAAAATAAAACCCATGAATCAATTTATATACTTTTTATGTTTTTTATTTTCTTGTGCTCTAGGCGCACAAAATATTAGCAGTAAAAATAAAGACTTTATCATTCCAGATTCACTTGCTCATAAAGTTGAAATACGTATTTATCAAAATCTAGCAATATCTAACTATTCATCTTTGTTTCGAATGTATCAGCGAGAAGATAATAGTTGGAATGCTGAATTTTATGAGCATTTTGATAGCTTAGAACCGAAAGTGACTAAAAGGCTTTTGATGCCAAAAAGTGAGCATGATTATATATTTCAGAACTTTCTAAGAAGCTTTGCATTAGACATACCAAATAGCGATACGATTGAATGGAAGCGGGCAACTAGTAGAGAAGTAATTTTATATTTAGATACAATAAGAGGTGTACCAGAGAGAAAATATTGGAATACAATAGGTCTAATAGATTTTGTTGATGGTCAATCATTCTCTTTTCAAATTAAATATTTAAAGAATTATAATTCTTTTGAATATGGGAACCCTTCTGCGAATCTAAAACATTTCCCAGAGGTAGATGAAATACAATATGTAAATGAAATCTTAAACACTGTGAGAAGTGAATTTGATATCTGGAAAATAGAGTAATTATGAATTTAAAAGCCATAATCGTTGAAGACGAGCAAATCTCAAGAGAGATTCTTAAAAAGTATTTATCTAAGTATTGTCCTAATGTTACTGTAGTTGATGAAGCTTCAAATGTTGATGAGGCTCTACAACTATTACGCAAAACAGATATAGACTTACTATTTCTAGATGTAGAAATGCCTTATGGAACTGCATTTGACTTGTTAGATAAGTTAGGAAATCGTGATTTTGAAACTATTTTTGTAACTGCATATGATCAGTATGCAAAGGAAGCTCTTAATCAACAAGCGGCCTATTATTTATTAAAACCTATTGAAATTGATGAGCTCATCAAAGCAGTAGATATTGTAAAAAACATTAAAGAGCGTGAGGAAGAAGTGCACGTAGGATTATCAGTTAAAGAACAAGATAGTTCTCAACTCCACGATAAGATTACGATTCCCACTCAAGAAGGTTTTGAAGTTATCCCAGTAAAGCATATCATCTATTGCACTGCCGATGATAATTACACCAATGTTTATCTAGCAAATTCTCAAAAACTAGTTTCTAAAACATTAAAACATTTTGACGATATGTTATCTGAAAAAGGTTTTTGTAGAATTCATAAATCACACTTGATTAATGCTTCTCATGTAACGGCTTATAAAAAAGGTAAAGGTGGTAGTGTAATGCTAGGTGATGTAGAATTACCAGTAAGCCCTAGTCGTAAGTTAGAGCTTTTTAAGTTTTTCAGTTAAATTTAAAAGTCTAGAAAACTCACTTTCCGGTTTTCAACTTTGCTAGTGAGTTCTTCAAGAACCTTAGGGTCTTGATTAGAAAACAACTCATGACTCCCCATTTGTTCTTGTTGATTCAATAGATTGAATTCTTTTAAAACATGGAATGTTTGTCTAGCGACAGCTGCTCCACTGTCTATAATTCTCACCCTACTAGGCATTAAGTCCTGCAACATATCTTTTATATAAGGATAATGACTGCAACCCAACACTAAATAGTCAATTCCAGATATCATGAATGGTTCTGTAATTTCTATCAGTAACTCTCGCATTTCCTCAGAATCTTTTTTGCCAGACTCTATAAGTTCTACTATACCTGTTCCTACAATCTCTATAGTATTCACGTCTTTAGTAAAGGCTCGTTGAGTTCTATTAAATAGCTCACTAGTTAAAGTTCCTTGAGTTGCAAGGATTCCTATTTTACCTGTAGTACTATTTAAAGCTGCTGGTTTTATGGCTGGCTCTATTCCTATAAAGGGAACATCATAATGATTTCTAAGATATGCTATACTATTTGTGGTTGCCGTATTACATGGAATGGCTATGAGTTTACATCCACGACTCAACAAGTATTCTGTGTTTTTAATACACAGTTGGGTAATTTTATCTTTTGGTTTGCGTCCATATGGAGCATGGATACTATCAGCAAGGTATATCGTGTTCTCATGTGGTAATAGTTGCACGACTTCTTTCCATACAGAAGTTCCTCCTACTCCACTATCAAAAAAGCCAATAGGTTGCTTATTACTCATGGTATAAAGATAATAGGATTACGAGAATTTAAAACACAAAAAAACCGCTCAGAATATCTAAGCGGTTTTTGTAAGTGTATCTCCTAATTATTGAGTGATACCTAATTCTTTTTTTACGTCTGGTGTGATATCATAACCATCAGCAAGGATAACTCCTGTACCTGTAGTTGAATCAAGTACATAGTCAAATCCTTTTGCACGAGCTACTTTTTGAATAGCTTCACGTACTTTCTTATATAAAGGCTTTAAAAGATCTGTTCTTTTTTGACCCATTGCTTGTTGAGAGCTCTGATAGTAATCTTCTAATTTCTTTTGACCAGCCATAAGTTCTTGGTAGGCACGTTGATTTTCTTCATCGCTACGAGTCTCAGCAAGGCTCTTTAATTGTTCAGCTTTAGACTGTAATTCTTTATCCATTTCTCCTAACGTCGCTTCATAGGTCTTTGCAAGATCTTTCAATTGCTTATCAGCTGCTTTTGCTTGAGGTAACGATTCTACTAGCTCTTGAGAAGCTACGTGACATACTTTACTTGCAGTCGCTTGTGCCTGAACGGTATTCATTCCCGCCATAAGGAACATCACTACTACTGCTGTTATAAGTGTTTTTACTTGTTTCATTTTCTATATATTAATTGTTGTTTTTGCTTTTACTTCTATTCTTAAGGCTGCAAATATAATAGTATCAACCTATTATTCACCGCCTGGAGGCGTTTTTTGCTTTGCCTTCTTTTTTTCTTCTCTCACTTTTAAGATACTATCCTTGCGTCTTTCACGAGATTTTATAATACTATCTCTACGAGCTTGAAACTTTGTTGCTCTAGCTACTTTTATGGAATCTCTAACTCTTAATTTTTCAAGACGTGCTTTTTCTCTGTCGTTTACAACTTTCTCTTTAGCCTCTTCTTTTTCTTCAACTTTTTCTGCGTCTTCAACCGACAAGTAACGCTCAGCCTTCTCTTGTTCTTTAATTTCTTCTTTAGTAGGCTCTTTTTTACTGCCCTTATTCCTAGAATCAACCTTAGCAGTTCTACCTATTGATTTTAACACTTGATCACTTAAATCGTGACGTTCTGCATTATATAACATTGCTGCTTCAGAGCTGTCTAGGATATAATCATACTTTTTAAGGCTACCTATCTTTCGTATTTCATTGAATACTTGATCCTGTACTGGTTGTATCAATTGTTCTCTTTGTAAAACAAAATCTCCTTGAGCACCAAATCGTTTTTGTTGATAATCTAGCAACTCTACCTCCTTAATCTTAATACCTTCTTCTTTCTCTTCAATGAGCTCATTAGTAAGAAGTACACGCTCGTTTTGTAGCGATTCTTTCATTTGTTGTACCTCAAGACTCATCCCATCAATTTGCTGCTTCCACTTCTCCATCTTTTGCTCGAGTTGCTGTGAAGCTTTTTGATACTCTGGCACATTTTCAAGAATGTATTCCATATCTATGAAACCTACTCTTATACCTCTCGTTCCTCCTTGCGCTTTCGCGAAAGCGAAACTCATAAAGGCCATTATACTGATAACAAAAATCTTATTTTTCATAAGCTCAAAGTGTTTATAGAAAATATCGTGCCATTCTAGAATTGTTGCCCTATAATAAAGTGAACATTCCATCCACTAGGGTCATTACTAATTGCTGTAGGCACTTTATCAAATCCGTAAGCAAAATCAATACCTAACAATCCAAATGCAGGCATAAATATACGCAATCCTGCTC
Source organism: Nonlabens sp. (assembly GCA_023301395.1). Lineage (GTDB taxonomy): Bacteria > Bacteroidota > Bacteroidia > Flavobacteriales > Flavobacteriaceae > Nonlabens. The sequence continues at coordinate 19,174 of JALZUY010000192.1, read as the reverse complement.
CTGCAGATCGCTGAACCTCAAATGGGTTATAATCTCTAAATTGTTGATAGGAACCACCAGCCTCTGCAAATGATAATACATAAATAGAAGCAGCTTGTTCTAATGAGATAGGATATCTTAACTCAAATGAGAATTTATTATAAACGGTATCTCCATCTAGATTAGTAGTAAGCGCTGAGTTATCATAACCACGCAACCTTATAATATCACGACCATCTAAAGAGAAAGCTCCTAGTCCATCTCCACCTACAAAGAAACGTTCAAATGGAACTAATCCACGATCTTGATTATAAGCTCCTAGGAAACCAAATTCTGTATTAGTTTGTAAAATTAGTTTATCATATAACTTAGTGTACCATGTTCCCTGAAATTTTACTTTATAGAATTCTAAAAATTTGAATCGTTCTTGATCAACTTTAGCAAGGTCTGCTTCACCGTTAGTTTGAAACTCTGCTTGGTCTCCTAGTGTTGCATAATCTACACCATTAAGTAATGAGTAAGGTGGAGTTAATTTTGCTGTTATAGAAAATGATGACCCATAAGTAGGGAAAATAGGATTAACACCCACATTATTTCTACTTAGTCCAATAGTATATGCTAGGTTATTTGAAAACCCATTTGGGAAATTAAATAATTGACTTTGGAAATTCTTTAAGTTATAATGCTGGAATGAAACCGCTTGTGAAAACTGGAAGAAGTTATCTGGCCATTCTAGACGTTTTGCAATACCTACTGTACCACCAGTGATTAAAAAACGCTGATTGCGGTCAACCTCACTGAAATCTGTTGAATTTACACGGAATTGCTCACTATGAGAAAATGACACGTTAAGTGATACTGGTTTTTTACCTCCTAACCATGGCTCAGTAAAGTTTAAACTATATGTTCTAAAGATCGTACTTGCTTGTGCACGTATAGCAAGAGTTTGTCCATCACCCATTGGAACCGGTTCATAAGCATCTCCATTAAATAAATTACGTAATGAGAAATTATTAAAACGCAATCCTAGCGTCCCTACAAATCCACCACCACCATAACCACCTTGTAATTCTATTTGACTAGCTCCAGCTTCTTCAAGTTGATATTCAACATCCACCGTACCATCTTGCTGGCTCACATTTTTAAGTTGTGGATTAATTGTTTCGGGATTGAAGAATCCTAACTGACCTAATTCACGTATGGAGTTAATGATTTTTTGTCTAGAATATCTTTCTCCTGGAATAGTTCGTAAATTTCTATAAATTACATGATCGTTTGTTCTCGTATTTCCAGTAACGGTAATGTTATTAAAGAATGCTTCTTCTCCTTCTACAATACGCACTTCAAAATCAATAGTATCGTTATAAACACGAGTTTCTACAGCGTTTACAGATGAGAATAAATACCCGTTATTTTGATACTGATTTGAAATATCATTAGAATCTGGGTCTTGTGGATTACTAATACGGTTATAGAATGCCACACCATTATAAACATCTCCTTTGTCTACTTGAAGAAGGCGTCTTAACTGATTGTCAGTATAAACGGTATTCCCTATAAACTCAATATTACCGAAATAATATTTTTTACCTTCTTCTACTTTAACCTCTAGCGATATTCTCTTATCACTATCTTTTACAAGAGTATCACCTAAAATACGTGCATCTCTAAAACCTTTTTCTTTATAAGTGTCAAGTACTGCATTTAAATCTTCTTGATAGCTTGCCTCTATATATTTAGATCGCTTTAATAATCTAAAAGGATTGCGACGTTTGGTATTTCTCATCGCCTTGCGCAGCTTTTTATCTTCAATCAACTCATTACCCGTAAAAGTAATCTCGTTAATTTTAACTTTTTCACCTTTATTGATGTCGATTTTCATATCCACACGATTCGTACTCTGAGCAGATGTATCTTCTACCTCTCTAACTCTTACTAATGCGTCTGCATACAAGAAACCTTTTTCTTTGTATTTGTTTTCTACAAAATTACGAGTATTTGTTACAAGATTTTCAGTGGCCTTACGACCTGTGGTTAGCTTTAACTCGGTTCTTAGATCTTTTGCCTTTCCTTCTTTAATCCCTGTAAAATCTACATTATTAAGGTTAGGAACCTCAACAATATTCAATTCTAGGTTAATAATATCCATGGCACCACCTTTAGGGTCTGGCACTACGCTCGTTTTATAAAATCTGATATCACTAAAGAGTTTCAAATCCCATAATTTCTTTACCACATCACTCAATCGTTGTCCTGGAACATAAATTTCGTCTCCTTTACGTAAACCAGTAAAGGCAGTTACAGTATTCTCATTATAGGTTTGACTTCCCGTTACGGTAATCTCTCCTAGTTTGTATTTTGTAGCATTTCCTATAGGCGTATCTGCCTGTTGCGCCTTAATAGTAGTACCTAATAAAAATACCACTACTATAAGTAGCGAGTGTGTTAGCTTTCTTGTCATCATTCTATAATTGTTCACTCGTTTTACCGAATCTACGTTCTCGGTCTTGATAATTTCTTAATGCTTCAATGAGATGTTCTTTCCTGAAATCAGGCCAGAGCACATCTGTAAAATATAGTTCAGCATAAGCGATTTGCCAAAGCAAAAAATTACTTATACGTTGCTCTCCACTCGTTCTTATCAATAAATCCACATCTGGCATGTAGTTCGTATATAATAGACCGTTAATGGTATCTTGGTTGATACTCTCTATTTCCATGTCGCCCTCTTTAACCTTAGTGGCTACACTTTTTATTACCGTAATTAATTCTTCACGAGAACCATAACTCAATGCAAGTGTTAGATTCATATGTTTATTATCCTCCGTTGCGGTAATTACCTCTTGGAGTTCTCTCTGTGCCGTTTTAGGTAACAACTCTAAACTACCAACAGCTCTAAGAGAAATGTTGTTTTTTTGCAATGTGGGAAGTTCCTTTTTAAGACTTGAAACAAGTAACCTCATTAAGGTGTCTACTTCTAATTTGGGCCTTTTCCAGTTCTCGGTACTGAATGCATAAAGCGTCAAATTCTCGATACCTAACCCAGCACAAGTCTCCACGGTTTCTCTTACTGCTTTTGCTCCTTTTTCATGTCCACGCACTCGCATTAGACCTTGTTTCTTTGCCCAGCGCCCATTACCATCCATAATCACAGCGACGTGCCGTGGAATATTTTGATTATATAGTACGTTTTTATCCATTCTTAAAAATTACAATAACATGGCTTCCTACCGAATGCATAAGTTAACGTTACTCCGGAGAAAACATACCAATCGTTATTGTTAATGTTTCCAAAATTTACATTTGAAAAATCCTCATTATTACTTCCATCGAGATTATCTGTGAATGTATATCGCACACCAGCCTCTACTGCAAGTACTAACTTAGGAGCAATATTTGTTTTGATCCCAAGAATAAAAGGTATCGCTATTCCTCTCTTTGTGTCATCCTCAACTAATCGATTACTTCCTGAGTCTAGTCTAAAGGCTTCATATTGAAAGCCAGTAAGTCCGGTATATAAATAAGGTACTACCTGCTGTTTTCCAGTATAAAGTTCCCATTCCCAGAAATTATATTCTATTCCCACACTCGCCTCAATAAGATTATAATTGTATTTATATCCTCTCAAATCACGAGATACATCATCACTATCATTATCATCTCCAACTATGTTTGAAAAAATTAATGAAGCTCTAAAACTGTGACGATCACTTCTATTCCACTTAAAAACTCCGCCAACAGCAAGATCCAAAGGATCTATAAACTGAGTGCTACCAACATCTCCTATGACATTGCTACCTCCTACAAACACTCCTACTTCATAGGTTTGCGCTTCCGCAAAAGCGAAACAAAAAAGTATACTAATTAAAAATACTAAACGCATGAAATTTTTAAAACGTGCAAATATAACAATTCTCCTTACCTGACAGGAGTAAACACGCACGATTGTGAGTTATCTAAAACTAGGTTTCTTTAAAATTATTGTTTAGTTGCGTTTATCTTCTCCCCAAAGCAGTTTGTGACGTATGGTTTTTATAAAACTCGCATGCTCCAATTCTATAAGATCGATAGTGAAATCAGCTTTTTGAAGTGTTAATTCTGTCTCGTCTGGATATGATGCAATACGATTATCTAGTGACGCAAGAAATTCATTCTCTCTACCCATCACTTTAACGGTAATAATTGTATCGTCAGGAATCACAAGAGGTCTTGCATTAAGATTATGTGGTGCAATAGGTGTAATAACCAGCGCTTGTGTGTCTGGAGAAATTACTGGTCCACCGCAACTCAAACTGTATCCTGTAGAACCTGTAGGTGTTGATATTATGAGCCCATCAGCCCAATAAGATGTTAAAAGCTCGCCATTGAGGTGCGTTTCAATTTGAATCATACTGGTAGTATTCATGCGACTAACTGTAACTTCATTGAGCGCAAAATTATCTGGTGCAAGGTGATTTTCAGGATGAGTAGATGTTGCAGTAATTAAACTGCGCTTACTTAATCGGTATTTCCCGTTGAATAATAATTTAAACGCAAGCTCTAATTCCTCTGATTGCAATGTTGCAAGAAACCCTAATCGACCTGTATTAATTCCCATTACCGGGATATTCAATTTACCTATGTATGAGACTGCTCTTAAAATGGTTCCATCTCCACCTATACTTATCATTAAATCAAAGGATGAATCTAAAGCGTCAAATGATTTTATAATTGACAAATCAACTTGACCATCAATTAAATTTAAATAATTTTTCTCTATAAAAACATCGCAAGAACGAGAGTTCAATTGACTCAATACTTCTTGAACGGTTTTAAGACTATCTTCTTGAAGATACTGACCATAAATAGCTACTTTCTTCATTACATGTTTAGGTATTTGTTAAGATAATCTGATCGTTCTTTAAGATTATCAAGATAAGAGTCTTCCTCTGCTGCACTTACAACTTCATAGCTATATCGTCTAAAAGTCTGTAGCATTTGATTCACATTTGCAGGATTAACTTTAACCGTTATTTGAGTCATGTGTTCTTTATAATTACTTATAAAGCACCCAAATAATTTTGAGTCATTTGATTCTACAATTTGAGTAATCTCACTAAAACTATAGTCAGCTGTTCCTTTTTCTAGAACGATTACCGCTCCAGATTCATACAAAAATGGAGAATCATTAAATAATTGTAAAATATCTTTAAGCTCATAATATCCTAGATACTTATTATTATCGTCTAGTACTGGCATCACATTACAATCATGTTGAGCAAATGCCTCTAAGACATCTAACCAATGAGTGTCAGTTTTTACAAAAAAAGTATTTAGTGCATACTTCACATCCTTAATCGCACAATCAGATTCAAAACAATGGGCATCATTTTCTGAGAGGCAACCTACATAAACATCATTCTCCATTATAGCGAGATGAGAATAAGTCAATTGAGAGAATATATTTTGAGACACTGTAACCGCATCAGTAATTTGAAGAGGCTTTACATCATTAATAATGTATTCTTGAATATCCATTAAATGCGCTTTTTATGCAAATTAATCATTTCTGTGATTACTCGTTGCGGTGAATCCTTTGTATTTTTGAAACTCAATAAAATCTTATGACTGCACTTAGTGTAAATGTTAACAAAATAGCCACGTTGCGCAACGCACGTGGTGGGAATGTCCCAGATTTAATCAAGTGTTCACTAGACATAGAACATTTTGGCGCACAAGGCATTACAATCCATCCTCGACCAGATGAAAGACATATTAGATATCAAGATGCTCGTGATCTTAAAAAAGTCATTCAAACAGAACTTAATATAGAAGGTAACCCTAACGAGAAGTTCATCGCCCTAGTAGATGAAGTTCAACCAGCACAAGTAACACTGGTACCAGACGCTGTAGATGCAATCACATCAAACGCAGGATGGGATACGGTTACACATCAAAATTACCTCACTAAAATCGTGAAACACTTTAAAGACCAAGGTATAAGAACAAGTATTTTTGTTGATCCTACTATAGAAATGATTGAAGGTGCCGCAAAAACCGGTGTAGATCGTATAGAACTTTACACCGAAACATATGCCGATGGATACCTTACAAATAAAGAAGCTGCTATTGCTCCTTATATAATAGCTGCAAAAAAAGCTATCGAACTAGGAATAGGAATTAATGCTGGACATGATTTATCTCTAGATAATATGAGGTATTTTAAAGATCAGATTCCAGGATTACTTGAAGTTTCCATAGGACACGCACTCATTTCTGAGAGTCTATATATGGGACTGGAAAATGTAGTAAACATGTACAAAGCAAGACTTACAGACTAGATGTTACATTCAATCATATTAGGAGAAGGAAAACCATTTGTAATTCTGCACGGCTTTTTAGGCATGGCCGATAACTGGAAAACTCTAGGTAAGCACTGGAGTGAAAACGGCTATCAAGTACATCTTATAAATCAACGCAATCATGGACGCAGTGTACACAGCGAGGAATTCAGTTATGAACTACTCGCTCAAGACATTAAATTGTACTGTAAAGAACATAACTTAGAAAACATAATACTCTTAGGTCACTCCATGGGTGGAAAAGTAGCGATGAAAGCCGCTGCTAACTTCCCTAACCTGATTAAGAGATTAATTATTGCTGATATCGCTCCTAAAAATTATGCGCCACATCATAGCGATATTATTAATGGTTTGAAATCTCTAGATTTTGACACCATCACAAAACGCAGTCAAGCAGATGAGCAGCTCGCTCTGCGTATTCCAGATTTTGGCACAAGACAGTTTCTATTAAAGAGCTTATACAGAGTAGATAAAAAACGTTTTGGGTGGAGATTCAATCTTGAAGTATTAGGAAACAGTCAAGTAATGGTAGGATTACAAGATCCTATTCAAGAACAAATCCATATTCCTACTTTATTTGTGAGAGGTGGTAAATCGGGATATATAGATAACAACGATTTAGTGATTATTGATCACGCTTTCGCGAAAGCGGACTTAAAAACAATCCCTAATGCTGGACACTGGTTACATGCAGAACAACCTGAATTATTCTTTAAAACAGTCACAAAATTCCTTGAAGAATAAATACTATGCAAGCATAATAATTACAAAAACACTTGCATAAGAAGTTTAAAATATTAAATTTGAGTGATTAAAACCCTCATTTTTTTAATAACAAACTGATTATGAATAAATTAAAAGCTTTAGCAGTGCTTCTTTTGATTTCTAGCATGGCATATGCCGGCGGATATCGTGTAAGCACACAGAGTAATAGACAATTAGCTATGGGACACACAGGTGTTGCTGTAGTTAATAATGCTGATATTCTATTTTTTAACCCAGCTGGTATCGTCCACTTGGAAAATAAGCTGAATTTCAGCGCTGGAGGATTTGGTGTAATATCAAGTGTAAAATACCAGAATTCAGAATTTGGAACAAGTTCTGAAACCGAAAGCCCAACAGGAACTCCTGTTTATGCTTACGGAACTTATAAAATCAACGAAAAACTAGCCGTTGGTCTAGGAATTTACACACCTTTTGGTAGTAATGTGACTTGGGATACTAACTGGGCTGGTTCTCACTTAGTAAATGAAATTGACTTAAGTGCCATTTTTATCCAACCTACAGTTGCTTATAAATTATTTGATAGTGTAAGTATAGGTGGTGGTCCTATCATTGCTATAGGCGGTGTATCGTTTAATAGAAACGCAGGTCGCTCTTTAACAAATGAACAAGGTGAGCGTTCTAACGTTGCCATTGAAGACTCTGGCGTTCTTGCTTATGGATGGACAGCTGGTTTAATGTTTACGCCAAATGATCGTTTTGCTTTTGGTTTCAACTACCGTTCACTTATCAATATAGAAAGTACAGAAGGAACTGCAACGTTCTCTAACTTCCCTAATTCTAGTTTAACACCTGATAATGGTGATACTGGATTTACTGCTACACTTCCTTTACCAGCAGAAATTACTGTAGGTCTTAGTCATAAATTCTTTAACGACAAACTATTACTTGCCTTTGACTACAACCGTGCGTTATGGAGTGAGTATGAAAGTTTAGATCTAGTTTTTGAAAATGGCTCTACTTCTATAAATCCAAGAAACTATAAAGATTCTTCTACATGGCGATTAGGTGCTCAATATACTGCAACAGACAAGTTGATATTGAGAGCTGGATATTACTTTGACGAATCTCCTGTACAATCTGGATTCTTTGCGCCAGAGACTCCTCGTAACGACTCAAACGGTTACACTTTTGGTTTTACATATCAAGTAAATTCAAAACTAGCAGTAGACGCGTCATTCCTTTATTTAAGATTTAAAGAAATAGATGAATCTTATGACTTCTTTACAGATCCAGGAGCAAGTTCACCTTCAACTTTTGGTGGTACATATAAATCACAAGCGCTTATTCCTGGTATAGGAGTAACATATAGCATGTAATAAAACAACAATGATGAAAACATTTAATTTAAAATATATAGGCCTTTTTATCGCAGCAGCTGCGATAGTAAGTTGTGATATAGAATTTGAAGAGCCTATTGATGAGGCTGGAGCATTTACTCCTGGTGAAGCAGATTTTTCAAATTACGTATCAGTAGGTAACTCTTTAACATCTGGATTTGCAGATAATGCTCTTTATCTAGACGCACAACTACAATCTTTTCCAGCAATTATTGCTGGTCAAATGGAATTTGCTGGTGGAGGTGAATTTATCCAGCCTCTTGTAAATGATAATGCTGGTGGTCTACTAGCTGGTGGTGTTCAAATCTTACCTAATAGATTTGTGTTAGCATCAGACGGAATGGGTACTCCTGCAGGACCTGCAGTTTATACTGGTCAAGCTCCAACAACTGATATTACAAATACAGTAACTGGAAAATTAAATAACTATGGTGTACCAGGTGCAAAGAGTTTCCATTTAGGAGCTCCAGGATATGGTAACATTGCTGGTGTTGCAACTGGACAAGCTAATCCTTATTATGTGCGTTTTGCAACTGCTGGAACATCAACTGTAATAGCTGATGCTGCCGCTGCAAACCCAACATTCTTTACGTTATGGATAGGTAATAATGATGTTCTTTCTTATGCTACTTCTGGTGGTCTAGGCGTGGATCAAACTGGAAATCTAAATCCTGCAACATATGGCAGTAACGATATTACAGACCCTAATGTATTTGCAAGTGTAGTCTCTGGTTATGTGACAGCATTAACTGCAAACGGTGCAAAAGGAGCATTAATTAATATCGCTGATGTTACTTCAATTCCTTTCTTTACAACCGTTCCTTCAAATGCAATCCCATTAGATGCTGCAACTGCTGGTGCTGTAATGTCTAATCCGCAGATTCAACAGTATAACGGTGGATTACAACTTGCAGCTGGTGGTGGACTAATTACTCCTGCTGAGGCTGCTCTAAGAACAATTAGTTTTGTTGCTGGTCAAAATTTCATGTTAATGGAAGATGAAGATCTTACAGATTTATCTGGATTAGGACTACCTAACTTAAGACAAACTAATGATACTGATTTAATCACATTTACTAGTGCTACTGTTATAGGTACTACTGTAGGTGGAAATCCTCAATTAATTAGAGGGGTATCTGTACCTCTTGAAGATCAAAACGTTTTAACTGCGACGGAACAAGCCGCGATTAATGCTGCACAAGGAGCCTACAATGCAACACTTGAAGCACTAGCTGCCGCAAACGGACTAGCACTTGTAGATGCAAAAACTGCTCTTGCTACTGTAGCAAACGGTGGTGTATCTATCAATGGTGGAGTTCTTACTTCTACTTATGCTAGTGGTGGTGCATTTTCACTTGATGCAGTTCACCCTACACCACGTGGATACGCTTTTACTGCAAATGCAATTATCGATGCTATCAACGCTCAATATGGTTCAACTGTACCTAAGGTAGATGTTGCAACATATCGTTCAATTCAAACTAGTGACGCTGTAAACTAATAACAGCATTCACTTTTATGAAAATCCGCCTCAGTATTCCTGAGGCGGATTTTTCTATTTTTACCACTTAAACATCTTACTATGAAATTTCTAATTAAACTTTTAATTACCGCAGCACTTGTATTAGTTATTTCTGAAATATTACCTCATGTAAGTATCGAGAATTACTTAAGTGCAGTGCTAGTGGCCATTTCTCTTTCTCTTTTAAATTTCATTGTAAGACCTATTCTGGTGATTCTTACATTGCCAGTTACTATTCTCACATTAGGTATCTTTCTTTTAATCATTAACGCCATAATTATTCTCCTTGCAGACTGGCTCGTTGACGGATTTACCGTAGATGGATTCTTCTGGGCATTTATATTCTCATTACTTCTTGCGATAGGAAGATCTATACTATTCAAACTATTAGAAAAGGATAAAGATTAACATCATCATAAAGTATTTGTTTACACACAAATTAAAGAGTAATTTTACATCCCAATTTTAACAACACTTATGAACATCAAGCGCACTGACATAGACGCACTTAACGCGACGCTAACTCTAACTGTTGAGAAAGCAGATTATATATTTACAGTAGATAAATTACTGAAAGATCACCGCAAAACAGCAAACATTCCTGGTTTTAGAAAAGGGCATGTACCTGTGAGCTTAATCAATAAAAAATATCGTACTCCTATTCTAGTGGATGAGGTCAATAAAATGATCCAGAAACAATTGAATGAGTACATTACTAGAGAGAAATTAGAGCTTCTAGGGAATCCATTACCTAGAGCACAAGAAGAAATCAACTGGGAATCAGATGATTTTACTTTTGAATTTGAACTAGGTTTTGCACCAGATTTTGAGGTTGACTTAAAATCTAAAAAAGCAATTACTCAATACGAGATTAAAACTGATGATGATACATTAAATCGTCAAATCGATCGTATACGTGAGCAATATGGTAAACTCATTGCAAAAGACACTGTAGCAAATGATGATCAGATTACTGGAGTTTTCCGTAATGATGAGGAGGAAATCAATAGCGATGCTACTTTTAAAACTGATAAACTTAAAGGTAAATCAAATCTTAAGAAATTTATAGGTAGTAAAAAAGGAGACACTTTAGACTTAAAAACTAAAGACCTTTTTGAATCAGATCAAGATTTAATGACCTTCTTAAAATTAGATCAAGAAAAAGCTGAAGGACTTAATACTAAAGTTACATTTGAAATTACTGAAGTAAATGAGCGCGAGCCTGCAGAGATGAATCAAGAGTTTTTTGATAAACTTTTTGGACCAGCAGTAATTTCAAGTAAAGAAGATTTAATGGAACGTTTAAGAGAAGATGCTGGACGCCAGTTCTCTCAACAAACAGATCAAAAATTACTTACTGATGTTACTGAAGCTCTTATAGCAAACACAAAATTTGACTTACCAGCAGACTTCCTTAAAAGATGGATCGCAAACTCTGGCGAGAATCCATTAACTGAAGAAGAAGCAGCAGCTGAGTACGAGCGTTCTGAAAAAGGATTGCGTTACCAGTTAATCGAAGCAAAAGTCTTAAAAAACAATCCCGATCTTCAATTGAAGTTTGAAGAGTTACAAGATTATTCACGTACTCAAATTAAAGCTCAAATGGCTCAATACGGTCATACAGATGCGACTGATGAAGAAGTAGATGGAGTTGTTGCACGTATCATGCAAAACCAAGAAGAGGTTAAAAGAATGAGCGAGCAGTTACAAAACGAGAAAATGTTGAACTTCTTTAAAAACAATTCTAAGCTCAAGAAAAAAGAATTGACTTATGAAGAATTCATTAAGGAAGCATATGAGTCATAACTCGATGTAATTATTATTATCTTTAAGGCGTTAACTTTATCAAATGGTTAACGCCTTTTTTACCTTATAAAAAGTAATATTACCACATGGATATATCTAAAGAATTTGAAAAATTTGCCGTAAAAGATCAAGGTGTCAACCCTATGTATTACGATAAAATTATGGGTAGCATGTACCCGACTAATCTTACTCCTAATATTATTGAGGAACGCCAAATGAACATCGCCATTTTTGATGTGTTCTCTCGTTTAATGATGGACCGCATCATTTTTATGGGAACTGGAGTAAATGATCAAGTAGCAAACATTATACAAGCACAACTGCTTTTCTTAGAAAGTACTGACGCAAACAAGGACATACAAATCTACATCAACTCACCAGGTGGTAGTGTTTATGCCGGTTTAGGTATTTATGACACTATGCAATTTATCAAACCTGACGTTGCAACTATTTGTACCGGTATGGCTGCCAGTATGGGTGCTGTATTACTTTGTGCAGGCGCAGAGGGAAAACGTAGTGCATTACCACATAGTCGTGTGATGATTCACCAGGTTTCAAGTGGCGCTCAAGGACAAGCAAGTGACATTGAGATTACCGCTCGCGAGATTGTTAAATTAAGAGAAGAACTATACACCATTATCTCAAAGCACTCTGGACAGACCTATGATCAAGTTTACAATGATTCAGATCGTGATTACTGGATGAAAGCTGCCGAAGCTAAGGAATACGGAATGATTGATGAAGTATTAATACGTGACTAGTAAATGAGTTGTTGTATTTCCGCTTTCGCGAAAGCGTAATTAACAAACCCATTACTACAAACCATAAATTATGAGTAAAGAACAACTGGAATGCAGTTTTTGTGGCCGCAATAAAGCCGATACTAATTTGCTAATCGCTGGACTAGACGCACACATATGTGACCGTTGTATAGAGCAAGCACATGGTATAGTAATAGAAGATGTAAAGAAAGAAGATGAAACTGGTCTTACAAATGCCGAGTTGAAATTGCGCAAGCCGCAAGACATAAAAGCATTCCTAGATGAGTACATTATAGGACAAGAATTTACTAAAAAAGTAATGTCTGTTGCAGTTTATAATCACTATAAGAGATTATTACAACCTGCAACTGATGATGATGTTGAGATTCAAAAATCTAACATTCTCATGGTAGGACAAACTGGAACAGGTAAAACTCTTATTGCAAAAACTGTTGCACGCATGCTTAATGTACCGCTGGCAATTGTAGATGCAACCGTGCTTACTGAGGCTGGATATGTAGGAGAAGATGTAGAAAGTATCTTAACACGTCTTTTACAAGCCGCAGATTATAACCTGGAAAAAGCCCAAACTGGAATCGTATTCATCGATGAAGTTGATAAAATTGCTCGCAAGAGTGATAATCCATCTATTACTAGAGATGTGTCTGGTGAAGGTGTGCAACAAGGTTTATTAAAATTACTGGAAGGAACTGTTGTTAACGTACCGCCTAAAGGTGGACGCAAACATCCTGACCAGAAATTTATCGAGGTAAATACAGAGAACATTCTATTCATCGCTGGTGGAGCTTTTGATGGTATTGAACGTGTGATACGCAAGCGATTGAACATGCAGGCAGTAGGTTTCAGTGCTAGTATGTCAAATGATGAAATGGCAGACAAAGAAAACATCTTAAAGTATATCATTCCTAGAGATGTAAAAGATTTTGGGATGATTCCTGAAATCATAGGTCGCCTTCCTGTATTAACGCATATGAATCCTCTTGATGCAGGAACATTACGTGCGATTCTTACAGAGCCTAAAAACGCCATTATCAAGCAATACACTAAGCTCTTTGGCATGGATGATATTACATTCACCATTACAGATGGTGCACTGGAATACATCGTTCAAAAAGCTATTGAATACAAATTAGGTGCTCGTGGACTGCGTTCTCTATGTGAAGCGATTTTTACAGACGCGATGTTTGAACTACCTAGTAGTGAAGAAAAAGAATTCAGAGTTACTAAGACCTATGCTGAGTCTAAACTAAACAAAAGCGGAATTAAGAAGCAACTAAAAGCTGTGATTTAAAACTTCTACTTTTAAAAATTTAAAAAACTCTTCTATAAAAACTGCATTTTTATAGAAGAGTTTTTTTGTTAGAATAAATTTAATTCTAATTATAGGGTAACAAACTAAGTTTTTCAGAAACAGATGGGTAGAGAACATTTTTTAAAACTCACTACCATGACAACAAATTTCAAAACTCTATTCTTCTATCTGTTTTTATCAATTTTTAGTTTTCAATTTATACATTCACAATCTAAACATTAATCTCACTTGGGACAAAAGTGTAGGTTGTGTAGAATATGACGATGATGTCGATGAATTTGGAGCTTTAGTTCCCTTAGAAGGCATAAGTGATGATCTTTGTATAAAATTTTGCGAGAACACATTAGTGACCTTTTCACTTTCAGATCCTGATAATAACATTAATTCAGTTAATTGGAATCAAAATGGTGGGGCAGCTCAATCTGGGAATCAAAATATGGATTATGTAGTTTTATGGAGTGCCACTACAACAATTGGAAATATTGAATTAGAGGTTATCCTTAACGATTTAACGATTATAAACAGAACCATTTGTATAGAAGTTATTGAATTACCAATAGCAAATTTTGAACTACTCTCAGGATTTTCAAATAGATGTGAAGGAGATTTTCAATTTGTTGACTTATCCAACGATCCTTCTGGCTCAAATTTAATTAGTCATGAATGGCTATTTACAAATTCAAATGGCGATACTCTCAGCTCTAGTGACGAAGAACCTAATGTTTTTCTTGAACAAGGAAACTGGACTGTAGAGCTAACAGTTACTAACGAATGTAATTGTAGTCAAACACTTAGAAAACAGTTAAGAATAGAAGGTGAAAGTGTCGTTATTACATGCCCTACAGTAACTTGTGAGGACACAACAGAAACTTACTCTATTGAAAATGCTAATCAATGTGGCTCGTTTGAATGGAATGTAGAAGGTGGGACAATTATTACTGGCGGTAATAGTTCTATCGTAGAAATTAATTGGGATCAACCTATCGATGGCTTTGGGTACATTTATTTTAATCAAAATGATTGTAATACTTGTGATGATGTAGCAGCAGTGGCTAAAATCCCGATTATTGAAGAAAATGGCACGATTGAAGGCCCAGAACAGTTATGCATTGATGAGCAATATATTTTCTCTTTACCTAGATGGCCAGCAGTTGAGTTTGAATGGAATATCACAGACGCAGGAAATTCTCCAGTATTACCTGCTATTTTCATTAGTATTACGGACCAGCCAAACGAAATTTCCATAAATACAGAATCCTTAGAACCAGGCGAGTATTTTTTAAATTGTAATTATGATAGCCCATTATTGTTATGTGGAGGAACAGCACAGCACTTTTTTAGAGTGCAAGACAAACATGAAATTGTAGCTGTAGAAGAAATATGTAGAGGTGAAACAGTAGACATAAGTACTGTAAGCTTAAACAATAACACAGAGTATAATATTTATTTAAACAATTCCCTAGTCGATCAACAAACAAGTGCACAATTAATTAACTATTCCTTTAATCCTCCAGGAGTCTACACGGTAACTGCCTCTTCTCCAAACCACTGCGAAAGTGAACCTTTTACAATTCTTGTAAATGGAATACCAGGCCCTATAGATTCAAATATTCCTTTAGTAGGAACGACTGATCAGGTTTGCCCTAATACTCCTTACAACTATTCCATAGATTTAAATGACGACGATTTCTATGTAGAGTGGTTTATCGATTCGAGTGAGGGAACTATAATAGGAAGTACTGAAGGTGAACAAGCAACGATTGAATTTAGTGCTAATTCTACAAATACACCATATACTATAAGAGCACGAAAAATATCTAAAAAAACTAATTGTAGAGGATTTTGGAGAGATTATAGCATCTCACCTTTCAGTATTAATACTAATATTCAACATTTTGACCCGTTAAACCCTTCAAATACGGCGATAGCTAACAAACCTTATCATTGTGCGAGTACAATTATAGACTTTAGAGTTGATTATGTGGACGGCGAAACTTATGAGTGGTATTTTACGGACCCTAGACTCGCAAGTATAGTATCAGGACAGAATACAAACGAAGTTGCGGTAATGTTAAATGAGCCTATTAATCAACTGTATCAAGTGAGTCTAGGAGTAAGAATTAGAAAATGTGGTATCGTTTATGAGCCAAATCCATTTAATATAGAAATTGATCTAGGTCCACAATTTAATTGGTTCCCATTAAATTCCGAATATTGCAGTGGCGACGAAATCTTTCCTCAATTTCAACCTCAATTTCCTCAAAATCCTGCAAATGTTTATGATTTAAGCATTTGGACGTATGAAATCTTGCTTAGTTATCAAGTCAGTGGAACTACTGTGTTTACCCAACCAACTGGATTCAATGTAAGCGTTGACATTAATAATTTAGTTACTATAAATAATTTGTTTTTACCTGATGTAGATATTAGTACTAGTGCTAGTCTATTGATTTTAGCTCGCGATCAAAATGACTGTAGTGCTGAGGCTCCATTATTAGTTTTTAATGGACAAACAATAATCAAACCTAGACCACAAGTAGATTTAATAAACACTGGAGATCTTTCCTTTTGTGATACAGCAAGTATAAATACTTCTTTAGAAGCAATCCATCAAAACCCAAATATTGGCAGCGTTACATATCAATGGTATTTGAACGGTAATCCTATAGCTGGTCAAACTACGTCGACCTTAAATATAACTCCTGCACTAGGTTTTGGTAACTACCATTGTGAAGTGAGTTTTATAAACAGCGTACCGAGTGATTGTATTACATCTACAGATATTATTGAAATAGTTGAAAGAAATTGCGCCATCGAACCACCATGCCTTACTGAGCAAGTTGATATTACTTCAATAGTATGGACAGATTGTGGTGAAATTCAAGTTACGATAGACCATTTTGGAAACACTCCTGACTTTGTTGATTACAGAGTAAACGGTGCCTTATTTAACACGGTAAGTAATACTATTACAAGTGCAACATTACAAGCAGCTCCAAACCGTTTACAAGCTGGAACTTACAACTTAAATGTGGCAGCTATTTATCCTCATTGTACCACTTATACCAATCAATCATTTACCATAGGATACCAAAGTTATATTGAATCAAGTGTTACTTGTAGAAGTAATGGCGGTTATGATGTCACTTTAATTAATACAGGCTCTATTCTCTCTAGTTATCCTAATGCTACAACAGTTACCTATGAATTACCAGGTGTAGGATCTATAGTAAGTACCGCTGGTCAAAACACCTTTACAAATGTTCCTGACGGTGTTTATAATGCAAGAATTTTAATTGATGGTGCAGGTCCAGATCCTGTATGTGTTGCTACTGAAGAAATCACATTGAGTTCTCCAGATGCCTCTTTTACCATGTTTGATGCGACTGATGTAAGTGCAGGAGCAATAACGCAAACCTGTACAGAATGCCCCATATTACTTCAACCCAATAACATTAACCCTAACCACACCTATGAATGGAGGTTTTTAACTGATGCCACAAATACCCAAATCAGCCCTGAAATCTCATTACCAAATAGTCCTAACCAACAAATTGAATTAACAGTCACAGACCAGTATGGTTGTGAAGCAAATACCTTACAAACTATTAATGTGACCCAAGCTGAATTCAGTATTTTTTATGCAAACGCTGGTATTTATTGTGAAGGAGCACAAATTGATTTATCTATTTTAAATTCTGGACCAGACACACCTTCCATACCTAATTCAACTAATCCAGATGAAAGTGGTTATCTATGGATGCTGGAAACAGAACCAGCTCCTGGTTTAAATACTAGTGCTATTTATAACCCTACTGTTTCTGGAGCTTACTGGGTAAAATTACGTAATCAAGATTTATGCTTGCAAGACATGTTGCCAGTTAACGTTACTATCCTGCCTAAACCATTCTTTGATATAGGCTTACCAGATCTTGCTTGCGTAGATCAACCATTCTTGGTGAATGGATTCACAAGTACCGCAGGTAATGGAATTGTTAGATACCGTTGGATCATCGATGGAACAACTGGCGCGTGGGAAAACACGTTTCCCATCCCAGCATTAGAACAAAACTATGGCAGTGATGGTACCTATAACTATATACTAGAAGTAGAAGCTGACAATGGCTGTAATTATACCGTCAATAAGGATGTGGAGGTTGCACCTGTGCCAGACATAGGCGTTATTACGGTGACTCCAGACAGTTGTAATCCTTACGCCGTGGAATTAAGAGTGACCAATGCTCAAGTAGGAACTTATCACTGGAGTGATGGTTTTACTGGTTATCCTCATACCGTAACGCGCGGTGGTATATACCAACTTACTTTTGTACCCAACAATAGTTCTTGTACTGTAGAATTAGAAGTATATGTAGAAAAAGATCCATCTTCTTATTTATGGTATTTCCCATCGGGTTGTCTGGATTATTGTGAAATGGAAGATCCAGCTTCTCGTTATATACCAGGTATGCCTGTATTATTTAATCGCTGGGATTATGACAGCTCTTTTAATCCTATCAATGGAATAGGATCTGTACCTGATTATCATATAACCGATGCTATAGCAACTAATGATGAAATACGATTAACTCTTGAAAATAAGGGTTGTGAAGTTACTAGTGAGCCACTAGTTCTATCTAAAAATGAAGACTGTGAAGATTGTGAACTAGAACTCAACATAGATGAAATTTTCCTAATTGAGGAACCATATATTTATTTTGAACTATACGGTTCATTGACTAATAATCTTTCATTTGATGTGAACGTAGTATTTACAGCAGGTAATGGAAATAATGGATTCTTTACACCATCGAGTATTACTGTCCCGGCAAATGGTAGTGTAAGTCTTAATCCATTATTATTTACACCACAAAGCCCATTTAATGGTGGCAACGTAGTCGTAACCATGAGTGTTTCTCATCCTGAACTGGACTGTTTTACTAGCGCAGTCATTAAATTTCCTGAAATAACGGTAGAAAATGAAGATGAGAACGAATCCAGCTTAATTGTGAGTCCTAATCCAGTACAAGAAAAAGCACAATTCAACTATGACATCGTTCCAAATGAAAAAGGCATTACTACCTATGAGCTTGTTATTTATAATCTTAATGGTATATTAGTCTATAATAGTCCATTAAAAACAACAACTGGTAGTTTAAATGTAGAAGTAGCACACTTAAAACCATCCACTTATGTGGTTATTATTAAGAATCAAAATCAAGTTATCGTACAAACCAGAATGATTAAAAAATAAGATTATGAAAAATATCTTTTTCTGTTTTATAGTATTAATAATTTCGTTACCACTAAGT
>JALZUY010000191.1 GCA_023301395.1 Nonlabens sp. | reverse complement strand
TTACAAATAAGTGTTTTTTTATAATTATAAATAATAAGCGATTCACGCTTTCGCGAAAGCAATTTTAAACTCATATTTCACAATTAAGAAAAATAACGTAGTTTTAAAATCAAATTATGAAATTTTAACTAAATTTAAAATGAGTATTATGGCAGAAAACACAATTCCATTAGGGCAAGCAGAAACATGGCGTAACAACTGGAAAACATCTGGGAAAGCATGGATGGCAGCAAACGATTTTCAAGGATTTTTTGTTCCCGGTAATGATTTAACCCAAGTCATAGGAGAAAATGGACAAGACTGTAGAATCTATGTAGGTCTTACTGAAGAAGGTACCGGTGGTACTATTAAGGCAATGATGGTCGCAGTAGATGCAGAAGGAAGAGATATGATTGATGCCGAAAATGATTTGTATATCTATGATTATACTGATCCTATTCCACCTAAGAATGATCCTGATAGTCCTTTAAACTAGTCAAAAACTGATGTTTGAAGTACTGAAAATTATTTATTCTATTCTATTAATGCTGAATATCTTAGGGTTTTCAGCATTGATTTTTTGTGGTAAAAAAAAAATGTGGTCAATTTTAATTATTTTGATCATGGGAGCTGTTACAGATATTGCAACATATCTAATAAGATATAATGATGTTTTAATATTTGGAAAAGAAACTAATGCGCCATTTTATCACTTAAACCTGTGGATAGATTTAATATTCTTATTTGTTTTCTTTTATTCGGTTCTAGAAAATAAATTTTTCAAGAAAGTATCAATAAGTGTTTTTCTTTTTTCCGTGGAGATAAGCTTGATACCATATTTATTTTTGGATGTCGATTTTATGCATCATAGTGCATGGAACCCTATGTTTTCAAAACCAGGAATCTTAGTTGTTTGTAGTCTTTATTTCGTCCACTTGTTAAATTCTAAAAAGGGATACCCTTTTATAACAATTGGTGTATTTATGTTTACAGGTTGTTCTTTAGTCGATATGTCAGTATATCCTTTTTATGAAGGTGTTGATAAGATAGTTTATAGATTGCGTAATGTCATAAACCTCTTTCCATTAATAATTATGCAGTTCTTATTTATGTATGAAGTTTTTTTATTTTTTAAACGAAAGAACAAAATACTAGCTTAAGAATTCTCAATTTGATTCCTTTAATCAACATACTCTTTGCTTATGAAGCCTATTTAATTTATCGTAAATTGAATAATAAACCATAGAATCAATCTAACCGAGTCGAGTAGTAATGGATAATCTATTTAGTGTTTTGCGCCTAGTGTATGATGGTCTATTGATTATTAATTTGGTATTCTTTGGTATAATTTTAATAAAAGGGAATAGAGGTTTTAAATTTATATTTCTTTATATCCTTGCTTCGATATTAACTGAAGGCTGTTCCTACTTGGTAGAAAAGAAATATGTTTTGATACTAGGAAAGCAGAGCAATGCGCCCTTATTTCTTGACTTTGTATTTATACAATTTATATTTCTCTCGTTGTTTTATAAACAACATATAATAAGTAAGGAATTTAAAAAAGGATTCCTTTATTTTTTATTTATAGGACTTCTTATAGCTGCCTTACCTTATACGTAGCAACCGTCTGAAATCATGAAACACACCATGTGGGCATCTCTCATTACGATTCCTATCTTATTAATAATGAGTGTTTTTTATTTTTTACAACTCTTAAATGATAGAAAAGGCTATCCTTATATTAACATAGGCATTTTCCTAGCCATAGGCTCAAATGTTATATATTTAACAAGCATTAAATTTCAATATAATGTAGATGGCTGGGCAGGTCATATAACTATGTTTATCAATATTTTCACAACAATAGCTTTACATTTATTACTACTATATCAATGTTGCAAATACTACAAATCTCAAACACGTCCATCAATTACATAGCCATAGGGTTGATGATATTTATCATTTTGTTCTCAATAGGAATGGTGGTTTTTTTCTTGCTTTCGCGACAGCGTATTACACAAGCAGATCTTGAAGTAAGGGATACACAAATCCAGGCTCAAAAAGACGTACTGTCTGCATCACTGGTAACTCAAGAAAAGGAACGTAGACGTATTGCTCGTGATTTACACGATGAAATTAGTGCAAAACTTAATGTAATTGCAATGAACACCAGCATGTTAAAGGATGAAACCTTGAACACAAGTGATCGCTTGTTATTACTGGAACGCATTGAAAATGCCACTGGAAATACATTATCAAATGCTCGAAAGATTGCTCATAATCTATTACCGCCAGTGTTAGAGAAATTTGGGTTGTGTGCTGCGATTACAGAGCTTGTAAAAAGTATAGATGGAAAAGAACTTAAAATAGATTTCTCTTGTGACTGGAATGAAGAAAAACTCACTGCTGAGTCTCAGTTACATATCTATCGTATTATACAAGAGCTTTTTAATAATACCATCAAGTATGCACAGGCAAGCACTGTTGCTGTTACCTTAAATGAAGATAGTCAAGTGCAAAGCCTAGAGTATATTGATAACGGTATTGGTATGTCAGATAATGCAGGTATAGGTATAGGAACCAGTAACATTAATAGTCGTGTAGATTTATTAAAAGGAACTTATGATTTAAAAACAGGAAAAAACAAAGGTGTTTTGTATACCTTTGAGTTCCCAATAGCTTAATTACTTATGATTCAAATTGCCCTAGCAGATGATGAAGGTCTCTTTCTGGATACCTTAAGTTTTATGCTGCAAAGAATAAATGATTTTAACATTGCTTTTACAGCAACTAATGGTAGAGAATTAATAGACCAACTAGGTCAACAGGACTCTTTACCAGATGTAGTTGTTACTGATCTTAAAATGCCCAGTTTAAATGGAGTAGAGGCTACTAAGATTATTAAAGATCTATATCCAGACTTGAGTGTTATAGCACTCAGTAGTTATAATACTGATGTTTTTATTTCAAATATGCTAGGTGTAGGAGCTTCATCTTATTTAGTTAAGAATACAACACCAGCACTAGTAGAGCTTACTATTAGGGAAGTTGTGTCTAAGGGCTTTTACTATGATAAAAATGTGTTACGCATTTTACATGATAACTCACAAGATGGAAATTATAAACGCAGTACACTAGACGATAATCTTTTATCACCGCGAGAGATGGATGTTCTACAGCTCATTTGTGAGCAATTTACAACCACTGAAATAGCAGACAAGTTATATCTCTCAAAACGTACGGTAGATGGACACCGTAATAACTTACTTATTAAAACCCAGACTCGTAACGTTGCTGGATTAGTTGCTTATGCCATTCAAAATGCGGTGGTTACAATAGAAATTTAATTCTTTTTCAGATACAACAGGTATATAT
Organism: Nonlabens sp.; assembly: GCA_023301395.1. Taxonomy (GTDB): domain Bacteria; phylum Bacteroidota; class Bacteroidia; order Flavobacteriales; family Flavobacteriaceae; genus Nonlabens. The sequence continues at coordinate 6 of JALZUY010000191.1, read as the reverse complement.
ACCTGT
>JALZUY010000190.1 GCA_023301395.1 Nonlabens sp. | reverse complement strand
GTAAGCATGTAGAGCGCTGGGAAATAGCTCTTAAATCTCATTTTTCATCTTTTTTAAACGGCGAGAATAACTACGCCCTAGCTGCATAATCTGAATTACAGTAAGATAGTGCCTCGGACTACCAGGTAGTCAAGCAGGAAATCTCTCAGGAGCCTTGATTTACGGCGACTGATTATGAGATTTCGTAAAAGTAAATCTATCCTCATCAGGGCTTTGATGTTGAGGAGAAACTCAATTGAAGACAAGCGTTACTTTGGTAGTTTCTAACCGGTGTTACGACTGAAATTAAATGGAAACTAAACATGTAGAAAGCCGTTAAACCGCTCGTTTGGACGAGAGTTCGATTCTCTCCGACTCCACTTCAAGAGAATTATCATAATTTTTATGGTAATTCTCTTTTTTATTCAACCCCATATCGTCCGATATACTTGCGATTGCAGAAAAAATAGAATTAATTCTAAAAGTTCGATAACACTTATTTTTGAAGTCATAGTAAATTCCCTTGCAACCTACGAGTGCATTTTGAAATATAGTGTTCCTTATAAAGACAGTTCTTAAAATGAGTTAGTTACGAGAAGGATTTTTAAAGAGCATTTGAATTTATAAAAGGAAAGTCATCATTGATTTTTCTTTTACTATTTCTTAATTAACGGCATAGATTACAGGCGTTTTTTCTATTTTCTAGTCTCCTTATTATTTTTTGCTTCTCAAGACCAATTGTATATTGAGTTAACTCGATGGGTTTACCTTGATAAGTTTCAATTGGAGTATTACCGCCTAGACTCATTTGAGGTCTTAGGGTGTTATATGAAGTAACGGCATTTTCAAGACATTTAGTGAGCTCTTCTCTAAAATTTATTTCCTTATGAAAAAGGAATTGATGTTTAATTACCTTGTTCAGTGCTTCAATCATAGAGTTAGAAAAGACAACGTCTTTTTGAGCAATAACATGATCTATAGGAAATTCACTTGAGTCGACGAATGTACTAACCGTTTGATTTACGTTTTCACTTCCACCATCGGTTAAAAACTGTAATTCTTGAGGTTTATACTTTTCAGAAGCATTTTGAATTAAAGATTTAATGGCAACTCCAGAACTGACGTTTTCTATTCTATGACCTAGGATCATCTTAGAATAATGATCGATTATAAAATGAATATGATATTTCTTACTATAAAACGTTTTAAAGATAGTTACATCAGCACACCATACTTGGTTAGGTTTTGATGTAATTAAGGGCTGGTAATAATCTGATTTCCTCTTATGGCATTTGTTCTTAAAACCTAGTAACCTACAATACTTATAAAAAGTAGTTATTCCACATTGTAATTCACCATCACGGACAGCTTTTAAATACACTGAAGACTTAGACCAGAACTTATAATCAGTATGAGTCATATACTTTTTAATGGTCTTCACTTCTGATGACAGCAGTTGATTAGAAAACCTACTTACACACCAGTTAAAATATGATGGTTCACACGTATGAATCACGATAGATTTGTAATTTTCAAAAGTACTTCTAGATAAATTAAAAATCTTTAGTGCCTCATTGATAGATATACTTTCCTTAACCTGTTCAATGGTATTAACAATGAGCTCTTTTTGAGTCTTGATTACCGACTTGATTCCTTTTACCTGAGAGATGATTTGATGAAAAGTATCAGCCAGTTTAAAATAGCTTTCGTTAATTCTTTTAATTCTAGAAGATTGATTGATACGTTTGATTAACTCAATCTCTTCCTGAACTACTTTATTAATCTCACAGAGTTGATATTTATCATCAGATTCTTGTTTCCATCGAGCGATATTAGATCGTGGAATAGTAGCTATTTGCTCATGAGTTAACAGATCTGTTAATAGTCCATTTCTAGTAAAATGTTTAACTGCTGTGTCCCACGATTTTCTATTTCTATACATAAAGTAAAAATAGAAGAACTTACTATCCTGATGAGAATCTGAAAACAGGTCATAAAGAAAGGATTGAAATCACGCTTTATCCAATAAAACTGATATTTATTTGAAATTTAGTAAAAGTCTTTTCAACTATAAGAATTTCATAACTATCTGTATATTAGTAATGTCCTTATAAGGAACATATTATTTCAAAATGCTCTCGTAGGTTGCAGAGCTTTAAAGGTAATCTCAATTCTTTTAGCAGTTAAAACCCTTCTCGTAACTAACTCATTTTAAGAACTGTCCTTATAAGGAACATTCTGTTTTAAAATACCTTCGTAGGTTGCAGGGGAGGTTATCTGTTATTATCTTTATCTTCAACATATTGATCTAAAATATCCATAAGCTCATTATCTGTTGTGAAAATAGGATCGTAAATGGCTGAGAAGTAGTACGTTTTTTCAGTTGATTCAGAATCTATTTCATAACTGAACAGGGATAAGTTATTTGATTTATGTCCCGTATACCATCTTGTGAATTTCTTATGACGCTTTAACTGTTTGCCGTCACCAGTATCACAAACGTATGTAATTATAGTATCAGTATTCTTATCTATAAAATCTTGAATAATTTGAACTACTGTTAATCTGATTTTATCATCGAGATAGATAGATCTTCCTTCAATTATATCAAGATCGACCTCGTACCTTGTAATTCCAGCGACTAATCCTCTTGTTTTAAATTCTAATGAATAGGTTGTATTAGAATTTGTTGTAAAATAAAACAGATGGCCGTTATGACCATCTGCAGAAATAATGTTGTACATTCTCTATAGAGCGGGTTTTATTTTTCCAGCTTTCCAAAGCGCTCTCAATTCTTTACGACGAGTGGCTTTATTTTGTAACTCTGTTTCTATAGCGCTAACTATTTTTTCAGAAACAGTCTTCTTTATTACAGTGGACATGACTAATAAATTATAGTTTCTTTTATTGTTGAGAAGTTTGTTCCTCTATTAGGAACATGTTCTATCTCGTGGCCAAATATACAAGTATTGTGCCTTTATATTGTAAAACGTCTTGTTAAATTATTTGTTGCCATCTCTCTTACAGCGCTTTCCTGTTATGTTTGCTGTTTTTTTATGTCGTTAATAATTATTCTGAATCTGGATAATCATTAGAAAAACCTTTAGTTTGACTTAGTAGCCACATGATAAGTATTGATATTAATACTGGACCAGGTGCAAATCGTAAGAACCGCGAGGTGCAAATCGCAATAACCGCGATAAAAATATTCCAAAGTTGGAACAAGCCCCGCATATACTAGGGTTGTAATCTTGTTTTGTATTTAATCAATTTGAATTCAAAAATTAAGATCCTTGATTTGTTGAAATGATAAAACACTGATGTGAAAATCAGTGTTTTGAAATAAGAAGTATGTTTCAACTTGAGAATATGATATTGCGAAAATATTTGAAGCGATTTAAGTACTTTAGAACGGCTTACATCCTAGTTTAGATACACACGCATTGAAATTGCGATTGGATTCAACCCTAGCGATTTGAGCCTGTTTTATTTTTTGAGTATTTAAGAACTTATCAATAGAATCTCCATTTATGATCTGCATAGGCGTTTTGCCATATAATCTGCAAGGATATCTATGGTGATTGTAATAGTCCATGAAGTCATTTAGACTTTCTAAATGTGAGGTAATGTCTTCAGACAATTTACCACCCATGTATTCTGATTTATAAATACTGTGAGTTATCTCAGACATAGAATTGGAAAACGGAAATTGGCTAGTCATAGCGGTGATTTTATTGACCTCTGGAGGAGCTTTAATTCCTTCAATCCAAGATGTAACGGCTCCTTTATTTTCAGATCCTCCATCAGAGAGAATATGAATTTCTTTTGATTGCTGATGCAAGTTGTACTTCTCAAAAGTTTCTTTCAAAAGACTGGCTATAAAGGAGCTACCAGCTTTCCCATTAGTTGATCTCTTATGTAATAAGGCTGAAGAAAAATTATCTTTTACAAAAGCCACTTTTTGAACACCATCATTATGGGTGTATATATTGGTAATATCAACATGCAACCATTCAAAAACATAAGAGGCTTTAAAACCTATTTTACGTTTCTTATATTTCACCTTAGTCTTTGTATAACCTAATGCGTTAGCATATTTCCTAAAACTTGTTATTCCACAAGCAATCAAGTTTTTATTCATAGCATCATAATAGATGGTAGACAAAGGTTTTCTGTAATTATCTTGAGATTTCACTAACTGTTCTACAGTTGTCACCTCGCTTATTGTTAACTGATTAGAATGTGTTTTGTAACACCTCTTAATGGGGCTTAAATCACAAACAATTTTCTGCTTTTGAGCATAATACCAGTCTTTAGAAATACCATAGAATGAGCAAGCCTTTCTAATAGTAATACCTGAGAATTCAGCTATTTCTTCAATAGAATAGACAATGCTACCAGCATTCATTTTCAATAAATTTTTATTGTGGACGAATTCTCCTAGCATACGGTAATATCCACGTCTAGCAGTTAAAATAGTTTTAATGGCACGAGCTGTGAACCTGCTTTGAAAGACATCTTTAATATCATCAAATTGTTTGATATACTCCTCAACCCACTGATGACCATAGAAATCATTGTGATTAAAGTCATTCCAGTTATAGCGTGTCGTTCTGGGTAGTTGTTTTAGCTCATCAACAGAAAGCATACCACTAGTATAAAGTATGATGATAAGTGGATGATATTTTCTTTTGCTATTTGCTAACATCAATTGATTTTAGAAATTGCGGCGCAAGAAAGAAATAATCATTTACATATCAAACCAAATTGATACTTTAAACATCCGAAATTTATCAAATACAACTACTCTCACTAGACAAAAAAATCATCAAATAAATTCTTCAGTGCGAAAAAACGACAATAACGCTCATCACAGTACCTATGGGACTTGTCCCAATATGGGAACACTTTTATCGCGGTTCTTGCGGTTTGCACCACTTACACTTATTAACATATATACATTAATATTTCATAAATGAAACAAATAATAGTATATTTGTGTTTTATATGAAACATTATGACTAAAAAGAAAACAATACTGTTACCAAAAGCAGAGAAAATTCTCTCTCAATTAGGAGAAAATATTCGCTTGGCACGATTGCGTAGAAAATTAAGTGCAGAACAGGTTGCCGAAAGAGCAAACATTGGCAGGTCTACACTTTGGAAAATTGAAGAAGGTAAAGGATCTGTATCTATGGGTAATTATTTGCAAACCTTACTA
>JALZUY010000189.1 GCA_023301395.1 Nonlabens sp. | reverse complement strand
ACGTAGTTTTAAACTCTTCTACCTTATGCTTTAAAATTTGCTCTATTAATTCTTGAGTACTACGATCATTAGTGTGATAAGAATGGAGTTGTAATTGATTCTTTGAAATCTCAAATACCATTTCAGGAACAAAAAAACATAAATCTGGAAACTGAGGACCGTCCGTATTATTGCTTTCTAGGTCTTCTAGTCCGTTTTTTAAATCGTATCCCAGATAGCCAAAAGTCCAATCTTCATATTCCTTATGGAATCGTTCTAATTTATCAAATGCTTGATCGTAAGAAGTAGATAAACTATCGATGCAACCTACGGCTACTAATGATTCAAAGGTATCGTGACCTGTTCCTCCTAAATTACTTTCTAGCAACATCAGGTACTTTTCATCCTTATAAAAACTAAGTAATTGGTTTTTTAAAGTACTGGCATCTTCTAAGGGAAATGAATATGATACTCTCGTTTTTCTCACATTGTAAAAATAACTTGAACTTAGTCATCCCTCATAGTAGAATGAATAAATCTTATCAAAAGATGAAAACAATTCATTCTATTAAAAAAGCCGATTCATATAAATGAATCGGCATATAAATATTTAGACAATATTATCTGTTAGATATGCATTGCTCTGTCTGCAGTTGCTGCAAGAGCAGCTTCTTTAACAGCCTCAGCATATGTAGGGTGTGCGTGTGACATACGTGCGATATCCTCAGCACTTGCACGGAACTCCATAGCTGTAACCGCTTCAGCAATTAAGTCTGCTACACGCGCTCCTATCATATGTACACCTAGAACCTCATCAGTCTTCTCGTCGGCAATGATCTTTACCATTCCATCTATATCTCCACTTGCCCTAGCTCTTCCTAAAGCACGCATAGGAAACTGACCTACTTTTATAGCAGTTCCAGCTTCTTTTAATTCTTCTTCAGTCTTACCTACACTTGCCACTTCTGGCCATGTATATATTACGTTAGGAATTAAGTTATAGTTGATGTGTGGTTTTTGACCAGCAAGAGTTTCGGCTACAAAAACGCCTTCTTCCTCAGCCTTGTGTGCAAGCATTGCTCCTTTTACCACATCGCCTATGGCATAGATGTTTGATACATTAGTTTGTAAATGCTCGTTAGTTTCTACTTGTCCACGCTCGTTCACTTTAACTCCTGCAGCGGTTGCATTTAATTTATCTGTATAAGGTATTCTACCTACAGATACTAAACAGTAATCTCCAGTAAATGTAACTTCTTCTCCTTTTTTATTCTTAGCAGTAACGGTAACCTCATCAACATTACGTTCTACTTTATTCACTGCGTGAGATAAATAGAACTTCACTTTTTGCTTTTTAAGAACTTTCATAAGTTCCTTAGAAAGCATTTTATCCATTACTGGAGTAATGCGGTCTGCATATTCGATCACAGTAACCTCAGCTCCTAGCCTGCGGTAAACCTGACCTAATTCAAGACCTATAACTCCACCACCTATTACAACTAAGTGCTTAGGTATTTCTTTAAGAGAAAGTGCCTCGGTAGATGTGATGACTCTATCCTTATCTAGAGTTATAAAAGGAAGACTACCTGGTTTAGAACCCGTAGCAATAATCGTGTTTTTTGCTTCTATGGTTTGAGTACCATCTGCTCCATCGATGTTGATATGAGTAGCATCTTTAAAAGATCCCATTCCAGTAAATACGTCAATGTTATTTTTCTTCATTAAGAAAGCAACACCATCACAAGTAGTATCGACTACTTGCTTCTTGCGAGCTATCATTTTCCCAAAGTTGATTTTAATCTCACCAGGAATTTCTATTCCGTGCTCTTCAAAATGTTTTATCGCATCATCATAGTGATGAGAAGAATCTAGTAAAGCTTTTGAAGGAATACAACCTACATTAAGGCAGGTTCCACCTAGTGTGTTATATTTTTCAATAATCGCAGTTTTCATTCCTAGTTGTGCGCAACGTATTGCTGCTACATATCCTCCAGGACCAGAACCTATTACTGCTACATCGTATGTACTCATAATGAGAATTTAATGGTTTCAATTAAGTTTCAAAGATAAGAAAGCGATGATTCATAGACCTTATTTTTATATAATAATTAGGGTAGTTTATGTGACGTCTTCGTGGAAGCGTAATAACATTATCATATATTTTCATCACAAACTGTAACATTCTACACTTGCAGTGTACTTATTAGATAACCAAACCAAAAAACGTGAGTCAACAACTCGAAGCAGAATTTGTTAAACAACTGGAAGAAAACCAGAATATAGTCCACAAAATTTGTAGGCTATATACTAACGATAAAGACGCTCACAACGATCTTTTTCAAGAGGTGACCATACAGTTATGGAAGGCTTATCCTAAGTTTAGAGGAGATGCTAAGTTCTCCACATGGATGTATCGAGTGGCGCTTAACACGGCAATAACACTGTATCGTAAATCAACCAGGCGTGTTAAGACAACCGCTTATGAAAGTGTACAGTTTAAGGTTACTGACATGCAGGAAGATGATGAAAGTGCTGAGCAATTAACACTTCTATATGGTGCTGTTAAACAGCTCAACGATATTGAAAAAGCGCTTGTCTTTCTTTATTTAGAAGACAAAAATTATAAAGAAATATCTGCAACACTCGGTATAAGTGAAGTAAATGCAAGAGTGAAGATGAATCGAGTAAAGACTAAATTAACTAACATTATAAATCCATAAAACGATGGATCAATTAGATATACTTAAGGAAAAGTGGAACTCTCAAGACACTGAGTATCCTCATTATACCACCGATACTATTAAAGGCCTACTTGCAAAAAAATCAACCAGTATTGTAAAATGGTTACTGATTATTGCAATTATAGAGTTTGCGGTAATGACAGGAATTAACTTTATCTATTCCATGGTAGGAAGTCCTGACGAATTCACACAACATATGATGGATTCAAATTTTGTGAAGATATCATGGGTGATACACGTCATTGCTATAATTTACTTCATATTTTTATTTTATAAAAATTACAAAAACATATCTGCGACGCAACCTACTCGCAGTTTGATGAAGAATATTATCAAAACTAGAAAGACCATGAAGTGGTACATATGGTACAATATCATAGGTGGATTTATATCAGGTATTATGACAACTATCTATATGCTCAATAATCATCCATTAATTAACGAGCTCATGGCTAGTGGTAAAATGGATGGGCATGAAACCATGTTTTATGTGATTGCCTTTTTAGCGTTAACAGTTATGTACATCATTTTCTTAGGATTTATTTACCTGGTCTATATGTTGATCTATGGAATTCTTCTCAAAAGATTAAAAGGGAATTATGAGGAGTTGAAACGTATGGAAGTTTAAATCCATACACTACTCTATAAACAACTAGAAATATTTATTACAGTACCATAAAAGCTTTTCTCAATAGGAAGAGCTTTTTTATTGGATTCAATTAAAGACCTTAAAACCTATAATTGATTAATAACGGCATAAGGTTAAACCTCTAGTAATTACCAATCATTTGACCTTTTACAATCCCATGATATGAATAATAATTCCAAAAAGGATTTGACTAATAACACCGAGATGTTAAAACTTTAAGTAAACATCAATGATAATTGAAAATTTAAAACACAAAAAAGCCTGTTTCAACTAAGAAACAGGCTTTTCATGAAATTAAAATAAGCTCTTAGAACTTATATCCTATAGATAAGTGACCAGTTCTTGTACGTTCATCATTTTGAAAATCTACATTATCAATTAAATCTGTAATACCTAGATCAAAAGTTCCTTTAAGAAATAATCCATTACCAAAATCGTAACCTAGTCCACCTGTTAGGGCAAAAGAACTGTTTACTTTACCTTCGATATCTTCACGATCTCCATCCTCTACAAATGATTGCTTAGCATTTAATAAGAATCCTACTTGAGGTCCACCGTGTAAACTGAATCCTTTAGTAATATAATATTTAAAATGTACAGGTACATTTATGAATCTTAAATAAATAGTTGTTTCGTTTCCATTAAACTCAAGAGTTTCTCCTTCACCAGAATAATAAGCGGCTGCTTCAAACGACCATTTATCACCTTGTGGAAATTCTGCAATTACACCTATGTGAAAGTTAGATTTATTATCTGAAAAATCTCCTCCTAATGCATTATCAACTTTAGATAAATTATATCCACCCATTACACCATAAGAAAAATCTTGTGCTTGTGCTGCTGTAGATAATAGAAAAAGAGCGATTAAAGAAATGTAAAATGATTTCATTTTTGAGTTTTTGGTTTGTTCAAAGATATAATAAATATGTAAAATTATTAAGAGTCTTTTAAAACTTAGCTTATATACTTCCAAAGCCCTTTCTTAGACTGTAAAAATTGAAGAACTTTTTTGATTCCTGAATGCTGTGGTAACTCCATTTTAGGATCTTTAAGTAAGAGTTCTTTTGCGATGTTTCTAGCTATAGCGAGAATATCATTATCCTTTACTATGTCTGCAACTCGCAAGGTTAAGATGCCACTTTGTTGTGTCCCCATTAAATCTCCAGGACCACGTAGTTTTAAATCAACCTCAGCGATTTCAAAACCGTCAGTTGTGGCAACCATAGTTTCTAATCTTGTTTTAGCTTCGGCACTTAATTTATAGCTCGTCATAAGAATACAAAAACTTTGATCTGCTCCACGTCCTACTCTACCACGCAATTGATGTAACTGTGACAGTCCAAAACGCTCAGCACTTTCAATGACCATAACACTAGCATTAGGCACATTTACACCTACTTCTATTACTGTAGTAGCCACCATGATTTGAGTTTCACCTTTCACAAAGCGATTCATTTCATAATCTTTATCCTCGGGTTTCATGCGGCCATGTACTATACTTACTTGATATTGTGGTGCTGGAAAATCTCTAACCACACTTTCATAACCATCCATTAAATCTTTATAGTCCAGCGTTTCAGACTCTTCAATTAAGGGATAAACCATATAAACCTGGCGACCTTTCTCAATTTCTTCTTTTAAGAATGAAAATACAGCCAACCTATTTTTATCATATCTATGAACCGTTTTAATCTCTTTTCTTCCCGGTGGCAGCTCATCAATGACTGATATGTCTAGATCTCCATAAAGACTCATGGCAAGCGTTCTAGGAATAGGTGTTGCGGTCATTACCAGCATATGTGGTGGCAAGTCATTCTTCTTCCACAATTTTGCTCGTTGTGCAACACCAAATCTATGTTGCTCATCTACAATCGCTACACCTAGATTTTTAAATTGCACTTTATCTTCTATAAGCGCATGTGTTCCTATTAATATATCTAAGCTTCCATCTTCTAGATCTGAATGAATCACACGACGTGCTTTAGTTTTTACAGAACCTGTAAGTAATGATACGGTGAGTCCAGTTTTTTCTAGCAATTCAGAAACTCCTTGGTAATGTTGCTGTGCAAGAATCTCAGTAGGTGCCATAATACAAGCCTGAAATCCATTATCCATAGCTAGTAAACAAGTAAGGACAGCGACTATGGTTTTACCAGAACCTACATCACCTTGTAGTAATCGGTTCATATGAGCTCCAGTTCCCATGTCTGCACGTATTTCTTTTACTACTCGTTTTTGAGCACCGGTTAATTCAAACGGTAAATGATTCTTATAAAAATCATTGAATTGTTCTCCAACTTTATTAAATGGATATCCTTTTATTTGAGTTTTCCTTATTCGGTTTTGCAGCAGTAATTCCATTTGAATAAAGAACAGCTCTTCAAATTTTAATCTATATATAGACTGTTGCAGTAACGCTGCGCTTTTAGGAAAGTGCGCATTATACATAGCAGTATTTTTATCTACGAGTTGATGATTTTCTCTTATCTCGTCAGACAGTGTTTCAGTAAACGAGTTTTGTATCTCACTAAAGAGCTGTTGCATCATACGCACGACTAGTTTATTAGTCACATTACGTTTAGAAAGCTGCTCCGTAGAAGGATAAATGGGCGTCATCGCACTTTGTTGTCTAGACTTGTGTTCCTTTAATAACTCCACATCAGGATGTGCGATGTTGTATTTAGAACCATATTTTGAAACCTTTCCATAAACCACATAAGGTTCATTAAGTTTCAAACTGTCTTTGAAATACTTTTGCCCTTTAAACCACACCAGTTCCATACTACCAGTTCCATCTACAAAGGTGGCTACTAATCTACTGGCACGTCCATCGCCCATTGTCTTAATATGAGTGACTTTACCCACAATCTGTACATGAGTACTGCCTGGAACAAGTTCATTAATTTTATAGTACTGCGTCTTATCGATATATCGATTAGGAAAGAAATTTGCGAGATCACCATAAGTACTTATTCCTAGCTCTACACGTAATAATTTTGCGCGCGCTGGTCCTACTCCATTGAGATAATCTATAGGTGTATGAAGAAAATTAGTAGGCAATCTATCGCAGTTTTATACAAATGTAACCTTCCTAAAGTAATGCTAAAAACCTTTTAGCATTCAATAACAACCACATGCCATCGTTCTTAACTAGAATTTACCAATTGATAACGCAAAGCTTGGCGTGACTTTTGTATTTTGCTTGCCCTATGAAAACAACTATTCTCTGGTGTATTGCCAGCCTTTTTTCTATACTAGCCGTTGCCCAAGACAGTCCATCACAAACAGAATTTGTTGACTTTCAAACTGCTACTGTTGATATTTATGTGAATGAGAATTCAGAAATCATATCTGGAACAGTAACTTATAAAGTGAACATTCTTAAAGATGTTCCGTCTCTATTTATAGATGCAAAAAACATTACTCGTTACGATGTAAAGGTTGATGGTAAACCTGTAGAAGCAGACTATAATGAGAAGCAAATTGTTGTAGAATCTCGCTTTCGCGAAAGCGGAATACACAACATCACTATAGAATTCTCTACTAAAACTAATAAGGCACTATACTACATTGATCAAAATAATGATGGGAAATGGGATCAAATATGGACACAAGGACAAGGGAAATATACCAGTAACTGGTTGCCTAGTATAGATGATTTGAATGATAAAATGATATGGGATATAAGTGTCACAGCACCATCTCAATATCGCGTTATTTCAAATGGAGTATTGCAAGAAACTACGGTTATCGATAATAATAAAAAATGGCAATTTGATATGGAATATCCTATGAGTAGTTACCTCGTGGCTATGGTTGTAGGGAAATATGATGCTCAAATTAAAAAATCAGCAACACAAAAACCCATTGAATTATATTATTATCCAGAAGATGCGCAGAAGGTAGAGTCTACTTATAAATACACGGTTCAAATGTTTGATTTCTTAGAACGAGAAATAGGAATCGAGTATCCATGGAGTGTGTATAAACAAATTCCTGTTAAAGACTTTTTATACTCAGGAATGGAGAATACCACGGCCACTATTTTCAATGACCAATTTGTAGTGGATGATATTGCATTTAATGATGGGAATTATGTTACCGTTAACTCACATGAACTGGCTCATCAATGGTTTGGTGATTTAGTAACTGAGACTGAAAGTAAACACCACTGGTTGCAAGAAGGGTTTGCTACCTACTACTCTATGCTTGCAGAGCGTGATATTTATGGTGATGATCATTACTACATGACGTTATTTGAAAATGCCGAATCTCTTATCGCTCAAACAAAATCAGGTAATGGAACGGCTCTAGTAGATGCTGGTGCTAGTAGCCTTACCTTCTATCAACACGGTGCTTGGGCTTTACATGCTTTAAGAGATCAAATAGGTGATGCCGATTTTAAACTAAGTATACGAGAGTATTTAAAAACTTATGCCGGCCGTAATGTTACGACCGATGATTTTCTAAACATTGTAAGTAAAACTAGCGGTAAAGATCTTACAACCTATAAAAATAGATGGCTTACAAACACTCAATTCCCAAGTGCCGAAGCACTGACTTTATTGCGTAAAAGTAATTTTATGGAGAACTACTTTCAATTGTCGGCTCGCAGTATTTCTAGTTTTGATGAATCTTTTAATTCTTATAAAGAAACTTTAAGAGAACCTATAAATGAGTTACTAGTTGAGGAAATGATCAAACAATTAAACCTTCATAAGAGAAATGACAAAATTATAGAGCTTTATAAGAAGGCTGGTGCTACTGGTAATATTAAAATAAGACAAGCCATTGCACTGAGTCTTCAAGAGTATGATCCAGCACTTGATAAATTATTAAGAACCATGTTAAATGATTCATCTTATCTCACACGAGAAAGTGCTCTCTTTTTATTGTGGCAAGGTAATCCTACGGAACGTCATTCAATTCTTGAAGAAACTAGAAGGAAATGGGTAAGCATGAGTTCATCATTAGAAATGGCTTGGAATGCACTTGCTCTTAACTCTGCAGACTATAAAAACAATGAGAAATACCAGTTTCTTCAACGACTGTCAAGTTTCACTGGTCCAGAGAATAGTCCACAGACTCGCACAGCGGCATTTGATTACCTCATCAATCTAGATGCGATGGGTACACAAAATTATCGTGATTTAATGGATGCTTGTGTTCATCACAACTGGAGATTTTATAAAAATAGTCGCGACATTTTTGAAGCTCTTTATAAAAAGAATGAATCAAGAGTTGTAATAGATAAAGTTCTAGCAACAATGACTGAAGAAGAGCAGAAAAAAATAAGAAGCCTTTTTAAGGTTTAAAATAGGTTCTTCACTTCACTTCTTAAAAAACTTAGTGCTGAAGCACTCGGAGCACGTTTATCCATAAGTTCATTAACGATAGCCTGTCTTAAGTCTTCACCACTATTGATTTTACTACTCATAGCTACTTGACGTACTTGTTGAATAGTAGTGTTTTTTGCTGCACGTATGATATTCCAGCATTCTTCACTCACGTAGATTTGTTGAGCAATATTATGTTCAAACTCAGTATCGATAGCGCTTATAATTGTTTGTTCATATTGTAACTTAGTCATAGAACCTGCAAGTGTGCGCACTACTAGATTATTAGGCTTTATGCGTTCTAAAAATAAGGTCATGCGTTCATAAGATGCCATTCTAGTAGGTAATGTTTTTCCTTGCGATTCTCTCACTGTAAGGAAACGACGGCGACGCTCCTCATTCTTCATGAAGGTTGATAAAAAATAAAAGGTTACAAAACCTACTACTAGCGCTGGTAAAACAGCTATAAAACCTAAAAGAATTTTGTCATTCATGGTAAAACATTTTTTCTAATAACGATTGAAATTCAAAAGTAATGCTTACAATGAAAACAAAGTAATGAAATTTTATTTTGTTGTTGGTGTTTTGGAGAAATCAAAAATCATTGATCAACATTTGTAACTGTTTCCATTCATCAATTCTAAAGGGTGCAGAAACATATAACTATTCGTTTTCAGTTTAGAAATCTCACCCATTAGAGTTGGGAAAAGATTTTGATGGTGTTGTTTCAAAAAATCAAAAATCGTTAATCCCTACTACTTTCCTCCTAAATGCAAACAATCTTTCAACTCTTGCATTCCAGTAAACGGTACTGGAGTTTTTTGATATTTATAGGTAAACTCTAGTGTTTGCGTCATATTGCTATCACCTATACTTACATCTACATCACGCATATCAAACTGACTAGGATGCTCATATCCAGCAGCATGTGTGATTTCTAGTAATTCTTTATTGAATTTCTTAAAGTAACTCGCTAGCCTTCCTGCTTTTTCAGGAACTACTATCCCACGTTGCAGCCATTTATTTTGAGTAGCGATTCCTGTAGGACAAGTATTATTATGACAGGCTTTTGCCTGAATACAACCTATAGAAATCATCGCTTCACGAGCAACGTTTATCACATCTGCTCCCATTGCAAATGCCATAGCAGCTTTTGCAGGGAAACCTAGTTTACCCGACGCGATAAAAACAAGATCTTCTGTCATTTGACGTTTTTGAAAAACCTGGTATAAATCTTTAAAACCATAAATCCATGGAAGAGAAACATGGTCTGCAAAACTAGGTGGTGCAGCACCAGTTCCACCTTCTCCACCATCTACAGTGATAAAGTCAGGACCTTTTCCTGTCGCTTTCATAATATCTGCAAGTTCTTCCCATTGTTCTAGCTTTCCTATGGCAGCTTTTATACCAGTAGGCAATCCAGTTTCTAGAGCAATCTCCTCTACAAAATCTACTAAACCTTGAATACCTTGAAACGCACTGTGTGTAGGTGGCGATAATACATCTTCGCCCATCGGCACATTACGTATTTCACTTATTTCTTTAGTTATTTTAGAACCTGGTAAAACACCGCCTTTTCCAGGTTTAGCACCTTGAGATAATTTTAATTCTATCGCTCTTACTTGAGGATGATCAACAACCAGTTTTTTCAACATATCCATAGAGAATTTACCATCATCTCCACGTACTCCAAAGTATCCAGTTCCTATATGAAAAACTACATCGGCTCCACGTTTGTGGTATGGAGATAATCCACCTTCACCAGTATTGTGATATGCATGCACTTGTTTTGCTCCATGATTCATCGCATCTACTGCCTTTGCAGACAGACTTCCATAACTCATCGCACTTATATTGATAATACTCGCTGGACGGAAAGGTCTTTTTCTACCTTTGGCAGCACCTATAACCTTAGCACACGGTAAAAATGCTGGCTCTTTTTTAGTAATGTGATTTTCTTCAACCTTATAAGGCATCATCGCATTATTAATGAAAATATATTGATGTGAGTAAATATCTCTGTCCGTACCAAAACCTTCATAGTTATTCTCATTCTTTGCACTTGCATATATCCATCCACGTTCTATACGATTAAATGGTAATTCCTCGCGATTATTTGCTACTATATACTGGCGCAACTCTGGTCCTATACTTTCTAGAAAGTAACGTATATGTCCTACCACAGGGAAATTGCGCAAGATGATATGTTTTTTATTGAAGATATCATATAATGCAATGAGCATAATTACTAAAAGTAACCACCAGTACCAGGCTAGGTTAAGAATAAAATCTATCATTTTTGATGAGTTTTGAAATGTAAAAATACATAAATGGGATTAAGAATTCCGCTTTCGCGTAAGCGAACTAAAGACCATTCAACTGCTCTATAAAAATTCTATAAAATCGTGCATAAAATTTTGTGGTAATGGATTAAAAAACGCTCTTCAACTCGTATCTTGTCTGTCCTAGAAAACTAAAAAAGTGCAAGAATATATTTCCCAATTAAACGAAGCTCAAAAGGAACCTGTCTTACAAAAAGAAGGTCCCATGATTATCATTGCTGGTGCAGGATCAGGGAAGACTCGTGTGCTCACTATACGTATCGCATATCTAATGCATCAAGGTGTTGATCCTTTTAATATCTTATCTCTTACGTTTACTAATAAGGCGGCCAAAGAGATGAAGAAACGTATAGGTGAAATTGTAGGTGCTAGCGAGGCAAAGAATTTATGGATGGGAACCTTTCACTCCGTTTTTGCACGTATATTGCGTGTTGAGGCAGACAAATTGGGCTATCCATCTAATTTCACGATTTATGACGCTCAAGATTCACAGCGTCTTACCAGTGCGATTATAAAAGAAATGGGACTGGATAAAGACGTTTATAAATACAAACAAATTTTCTCTCGTATTTCTTCCATGAAGAATAACCTCATTACTGTAAGAGCTTATTTTGCAAATGCTGACCATCAAGAAGACGACGCGATGGCG
Source organism: Nonlabens sp. (assembly GCA_023301395.1). GTDB lineage: Bacteria > Bacteroidota > Bacteroidia > Flavobacteriales > Flavobacteriaceae > Nonlabens. Next base: position 5,576 of record JALZUY010000189.1, on the reverse strand, counting down.
AGACGTCCACGTTTTGGCGATATTTATAAAGAATATGTAGAACGTTGTTTCAAAGCTGGAGCGATGGATTTTGATGATTTATTATTAAAGACTAACGAGCTCATCAACCGCTTTCCTGAAGTGCTCGCAAAGTATCAAAATCGTTTCCAGTACATACTGGTAGACGAGTACCAAGATACTAACCACTCGCAATACTTAATTGTAAAAGCACTGTCTGACAAGTTTCAAAATATATGCGTGGTAGGTGATGATGCACAATCTATCTATGCCTTCCGTGGAGCAAATATTAATAATATCTTGAATTTTCAACGAGATTATGAAGGTGTAAAAGCTTACCGACTAGAACAAAATTATCGTTCCACTAAGAACATTGTAGAAGCTGCAAACTCCATTATAGAGAACAATAAAACTAAGCTTGATAAAGTAGTCTGGACCGCAAATGATGATGGACCTAAAATTATCGTGCACCGCTTAATGAGCGATGCCGAAGAAGGACGTTATGTAGCCGGATCTATTTTTGAAAACAAAATGCAAAAACAACTGGGCAATGACCAGTTTGCCATCCTTTATAGAACAAACGCGCAATCCAGAGCGATGGAAGACGCCTTACGTAAAAGGGATATTCCCTATCGCATTTATGGTGGACTAAGTTTCTACCAGCGTAAAGAGGTTAAAGATGTACTCGCCTATTTGCGAGTTATTGTAAACCCTAAGGATGAAGAATCTTTAAAACGTATCATCAATTATCCTGCTCGTGGAATAGGTTCTACCACTATGGATCGATTGATTGTTGCAGCAAAACATTACGATCGCAGCATCTTTGAAGTGATTGAAAATATAGATCGAGTAGATGCTGGAATTAATAGCAGTACTAAAACTAAACTGAAAAACTTTATCACCATGATAAAGAGTTTTCAAGCACTGGACGAGACTAAGAGTGTTTTTGAACTTACAGAATATGTGATTAAGAAAAGTTCACTTATCGTTGAACTTAAGAAAGATGGTTCTCAAGAAGGTATTTCCAAAGTTGAAAACATGGAGGAATTACTGAACGGTATGCGCGATTTTGTCGAAGGACAAAAAGAAGTCGATGAAGCTCGTGGTTCACTTGCTGAGTTTCTTGAAGATGTAGCACTAGCGACAGATCTCGATAACGAGAAAGACACTGATAATCGCGTTTCTTTAATGACTATTCACCTTGCAAAAGGTCTTGAATTCCCATATGTCTATATCGTAGGAATGGAAGAAGACTTATTCCCTAGTGGAATGAGTATGAACACACGTGAAGAACTGGAAGAAGAACGTAGATTATTCTATGTGGCACTTACAAGAGCTGAACATCAAGCATATCTTACGTATACATTAAGTCGTTACCGTTGGGGAAAACTCGTAGATGCTGAGCCTAGTCGTTTTATAACAGAAATTGATGATCAATATATGGAGTTCACTACTCCTATGGATGATTACCGCTATAAAAGCACCTTAACAGACCATTTATGGGACGAGCCCGATAAGTCAAAACTTAGACAAGCAAAACCAGTTAGTGGTAAGCCACCAAGTGTAAGTAGACCAACCGAAGATCAAATAAGAAAACTACGTAAAATAAGACCTAGTACTGCCAGTAACTCTAGCACACCATCAGGATTTGAAGGAACTCTTGAAGCTGGAATGACTGTGGAACATGGGCGCTTTGGTAGAGGAACTGTAGTTAACATTGAAGGTTCTGGTGGAGAGAAAAAAGCAGAAATCAATTTCCAAGTAGGTGGATTGAAGAAGCTGTTATTACGCTTTGCCAAGCTCGATATTATTGAGTAATAGTTACGTTTCTATAGTTAAATACTTATAAACCGTTTAATAATTACGCTTGCGCGAAAGCAAATGAAATAACCTTAAATTCACATCACAAAATCCAACTAACAATGAACAATCTAGAATATCCTATAAAATTCAGTTTTAAAGTAACGACCTTGTCTAATGACTTTACCGCAAAGAATGCTCAAGGACAAACAATTGCTTATGTAAAGCAAAAAATGTTTAAGCTTAAAGAAGCCGTAAATGTATATAGTGACGAAAGTAAAACTCGTGTTCTATTTACCATTGCAGCAAATAAGTGGTTGGACTGGAGTGCTGCCTATAGCATGGTAGACGCAAACAATAATGAAATAGGTAAAATTGCTCGTAAAGGATGGCGCAGCATGTGGAAAGCTGAGTATAACATTATTGATCAGAACCAGCAACCACAGTACAATGTAAAAGAAGATAGTGTTATGACACGTGTTCTTGACAACTTACTAGGTGAAATTCCTATTTTAGGTTTCTTTACTGGGTACTTGTTCAACCCTACTTATAATGTCACAAATAATCAAGGTGTAATCGTCGCAAAGCTTAAAAAGATGCCTTCGTTCTTAGGCAAAGAATTTGAAGTTATAAAAACTGCTGATATTGATAATGATGATAAAGAAAGAGTCATGCTAGGATTAATGATGATGATTCTCTTAGAACGTCGTCGTGGATAATATATAAGTCCCTAGTAACATATTAAACGCATCAATTGTCTTTATAAATAGTTGATGCGTTATTTTTGAAATATATTCCATTTTAATTTTATCCAGTGTACGAAAAGAATTTCCCGCATAAACGTTTTAACATCACTCTTGAATTCTTACAGAAGCATATTTCTAAAGATGCTTCTATCCTCGATCTAGGTGTTAAGAATCCGTTTTCTAAGATTATGGAAGATGCTGGATATAATGTAGAGAATACTACTGGTAAAGACCTCGATGATGATGTGAGCGAGATTGAATCGTTTACAGGTGATGTAGTGACTGCTTTTGAGATATTTGAACACTTAGTAAGTCCCTATACCTCTCTAAAGGCAATTCCTTGTAATAAAGCAGTTATAAGCGTACCATTAAAATTATGGTTTGCTAGTGCTTATCGCAATAAGAATGACATAAGAGATCAACACTATCATGAGTTTGAATCGTGGCAATTGGACTATGTGCTAGAGAAAGCTGGATGGAAAGTAGTAGATAGTATCAAGTTTACAAATCCTGTTAAGAAACTAGGATTAAGACCTATTCTGCGTTCTTTTACAGATCGCTACTATCTAGTGTACTGTCAAAAAACAAACTCATAGTTTCCTATGAAAATTGCAGTTATCATACCTACTTTTAATGAAGAACGTTTTATAACAAAAACGCTAGACAGCCTGTTATCGCAAACTATTGAAATATCACAAATAGTCATAGTCAACGATAACTCTACTGATGGTACTCTACAAATAGCCGAGTCTTATCAAATTAAACATGAATCTATACAGGTATTTACTCATCAATCGAGTGCTCAAAACATACCAGGTTCAAAAGTGATAAATGCCTTTAATTATGGCCTTTCTCATATTAATATCTCAGAATTTGATATCATTTGTAAATTTGATGCAGATCTCATATTCCCTGATAACTATATTGAATTGATGATATCACGCTTTAGCAAAAGCGTAAAAACAGGAATGGTAGCTGGTCATTGTTCTATAGAAAAAAAAGGGCGCTGGGAACTTGAAAAAGGAACAAATCCAGACCATATACGCGGTGCTTTAAAGGCTTATCAATCAGAATGTTTTCAAGAAATAGGCGGACTCAAATCTTCTATAGGTTGGGATACTATTGATGAAATGCTGGCTCGTTATCATGGCTGGGAAGTGGTTACTATTCCTGATCTTCATGTAAAACACCTCAAACCTACTGGTGCTTCTTATAACTCCAAAGCCAAATATTTACAAGGCGAGGCATTCTTTAAAATGCGTTATGGCTGGTGGCTTACTTTTATTACCGCTGCAAAAACGGCATGGAATAAAAAGCAAATCCAATTGATACCAGACTACTTAAAAGGCTACAAACTAGCACAAAAAAAGAACCTTAAACCACAAGTTACAGTAAATCAAGGCTCTTTTATAAGATCATACCGATGGAACGGTATAAAGTCTAAACTAGGTTTTTAGAAATTGAAAGACATTCCAATGCTAGCTGTAAATTGATTGTATATCTCTTGTGATGGTGTAAGAACTTCTGTTTTATAAGATGCAAATGGTACTTGAAATTCAGTGTAAATACCAAAACCGTCTGTAAAGAAATAACGTGCTCCTAAGTGTCCACCAAAGTTTTTATTACTAAATCCTAGACCTGGATAGATATCAAGATTAGGATCTACATTTATAACGTTTCCTATGTTTGCGTTAAAACGTAAACGTAACATCGCTCTTTCATCAAAATTTGCACTTATATCGTCATCAATTCCTAGTGCATACGCTGCAGTAAGGCCAAAAGAGATGTTCTCTCCTATTCCATAATCATAAGTTGCTTGAACTCCTGTAGAACCTGATTGAAAATCTGCTCCTACTTGAAATTTTTGATCTCCTTTACCTGTGAAAACCTGTGCTGTTGCAGCTGTTGTTACAATAAGTGCTAGGGCTAGTACTATTTTTCTCATTTTGATTTTATTAATTGAAAGTGCAAATATAATTATTATGACTTTCTATTATTAAGTAAAGTTATTTTAATACGGCTACAATAGGGTTACCGGTAGTTCCATTAGGAAACCCTATTCCTAACAAACTGGAGATAGTAGGTGCTATATCAATAATTTGAGTACGCTCAACCGTTCTTCCCTTATGTATTCCTGCACCATAGAAAAGTAATGGGACATGAGTGTCATAACTCTGTGAACTACCATGAGTACTACCAGTCTTTGAATAATCAATAGTACTAGGTTCTAAAACATACATCACATCTCCACTACGTTTGTGATGAAAACCGTTTTGGATCAAAGCTCCTACTCCATCTGTAAAGTTTGAATGAGTAAGTGCTTCTCTAGTAAACACTTTATCGATTTGAGGATAGTTAGTAAGTAGCTGAGCTATATAATTCTGAATATAAGAGCTTTCCAATCGTGCTTGTTTTAATTTTTCATAATCCAGAAACACCTGTCCATTTGAAATATTCTTAATAAGGTCTGCATTTCCTATGTCTTTCTTCAATTGTACTTTTAAGTAAATCTCTAATTCATCGTTATCAAAATAACCTGCATTAACACCACGTGATTGCAAGTAAGCTGGATTATTCACCGCACCATGATCTGCGGTAAGGAAAACGGTATAATTATCAGTTCCTACTTGTCCATCAAGCGCATTTAACAAGCGTTCAATTTCTAAATCCAGTCTCAAGTAAGTATCCTCTAACTCTACAGAGTTTACTCCATATTGATGTCCCACATAGTCCGTACTCGAGAAACTTACTGCAAGAAAGTCGGGAATAGCATCCATTCCCATTTGTTCGTTTTTCAATGCAGCGATAGCAAAATCTGCTACTAGGCTATTACCGTAAGGAGTTGCTTTTAATAAATTGAATCCACCATTTTTTTCTTGTAATGCTGGCAAGTCATATGGAAAAGTGGCTGTTTTTTTCCCTCTTGGAGCTTTTTCAAAATCGTTTAAATCTGTTCCACTGGCTGTGTATGAATCGATAGGATATAAAGTATTCCATTCTTTCATATAAGCTTGTGATGAATTGCTTGCATTA
>JALZUY010000188.1 GCA_023301395.1 Nonlabens sp. | reverse complement strand
GTACCATTTCCTCCAGTAATAAGTACTCGAGCATCAGTAGGTGCTACTTTTTCTATGATATTTTTAATGATAACGATCAACTCACTATCACCTATCATCTCATAGTTTTTGCTCACCTTTTTCTTAAGGCGCTTATTTTCTACTACTAGACTTTTACGATCTAGAGCATTACGCACTGTATTTAATAATCTATTTAAATCTGGCGGCTTAGAAATGTAGTCAAAGGCTCCTAAACGCATTGTATTTACAGCCGTATCTAAATCTCCATGTCCTGAAATCATAACAATAGGAATCTCTGGTTTGATTTTTTTCATGGCTTCAAGTACTTCTACTCCATCCATTTTAGGCATTTTAATATCACAAAGAACAAGGTCATAATCTTCTTTCTTTATCAATTCAATTCCTTCAAGACCGTCTGCAGCCTCAGTAACTACATAGTTTTTATTTTCCTCAGAAAGTATTTTACCTAATACGCGTCTTATCGCCGCTTCATCTTCAATTAATAGAATATTTGCCATTTATATTTTAAATTTTAATCAGGTATGAGAGTAGAATGAATTGCAGTCATTAATATTCTTGACAGCAATTCATTCTATTCTCTTAACCTTACATCGTTAAAGATAGTATATCCTGCATACACGTATGCAAATATGTGTTCATTAAAGTTATATTATAATCCAGTACCAATCATTATTGCGGTCATAGAAATATTTACTATATCTCGTTTTACGTTTCCTACATTATTTTAGATATTTGCACAGAAACCATTGAGTCTGGCATAAGTAGTAGAAATCATTAGTTGTTTTCCTTTTTCAAAATTTGAAATCACAAGAATTCCTAATCTATATTCTATTCTCCAGCATTATTCATAGGTTTTGTACCCCATAATAATCTCATGTCGATCTGTTTCAAATTCTTGAAAAGCATGATACACCTTACTAAATAATTATACATTCCTATATTCTAGATAAGGGACGATATAAGTTTTAAAGAGTAATTGATAAATGTCCTGAACCTTCTAAAACTATTGTCTGAATTGCGTTTTGGGAAATACGTATACTATGTAAGGAACAAGTCAGTTCCTTGTGAATACGCTTCCGCAAAAGCGAATACTAAAAACAAATAAGAATTCTATTATCCTTTTGATTGAAAAACATGAACATCTCTTTGTGGGAAAGGAATGCTGATTTTATTGACTCTAAAAGCTTTATCTATCGCAAACCTAAGTTCACTCTTAATATGTGGATCCACAAAACTATCTCGCACAAAGAAATATAGACCAAATTCCAAAGCACTGTCTCCAAAATCGTTAAATAAAACAAATGGTTGCGGACTTTTGAGAACACCACTTTGTTTAGTTGCGCAATCCAGTAAAGTTGCTTTTACAAGTTCGGTATCACTACCATAAGCAACTCCTATAGTAATTGTTTCTCTAGTCTTAGAGTGGTTTTGTGTGTAATTATAAATCGTTTGACTTAGGAACAAGTGATTAGGTATTACCAGGACCTTATCATCTCTAGTTATCGCTCTAGTGGTGCGTAATTTTATTTCAAAAACACGTCCTACTTTACCTTCCATCTCAATGATGTCATTTACTAATAAAGACTTGTCTACTAGAATAGTGATCCCTGCTATAATGTCTTTAAAAAAGTCTTGTAATGCAAAACCTATCCCAATGAATAATGCTGCACTCGCTGTCAAGATGGCTGTCAAGTCCACACCTGAGCTATTAAGTACAATTATGATTACAATAATGTAAACGAGGTAATTAAAGAACTTAAAGACACTATCAAACTTAAGCTTATCCGTCTCGTCCATTTTACGAGTCAAGATTTTTTTCACTCCTCTAAGAACTAAAGATGCAATTACAATCGCGGTTATAGCAAGGATTAAATGCCAAGTGTCTAAATGAAAATCTCCATCCTTACCAGCTTCAATAATCTGATGAGTTAGAAACTCTTTTATCTTACTCCACGATATATCCATTAGTACCTAAGCCATTTATACAATTCTTTCCAGTTTGTTTTTTTACCGTACATCAATATTCCTACACGATATATTTTTGCTGCTAACCATGCCACACCAAGAATACTGATATATAAAATTAACATACTCAATCCTATTTCCCAATATGTAATTTCCCCAAAAGGAATACGCATCAACATTACAATGGGTGATGTTAACGGTATGTAAGAGAATATAACAGCTACCGTTCCATGTGGATTATCCATCACTGAAAAGAACCCTACATATATAGATAAAATTAAGGGCAATATAACCGGCAACATGAACTGTTGAGTATCGGTCTCATTATCTACAGCAGCACCTATTGCTGTATAAATTGCAGCATATAAGAAGTAACCACCTATAAAATATATAAAGAAACAGACCACTAGTTTTAAAAGTGGCAATTGTAATATATCTCTAATGATTAATTCAATATTTACTAGACCTTCTAATTGTGCCATAGCCATCTCATTACCTGGACTTTGCATAGCTTCTGGTCCTAAAAATGCAACCGCAACACTAAATAATATGCCACCTAGAATTACCCATATGAGAAATTGAGTTATCCCGGCTAGTGAAGTTCCTGTTATTTTACCTATCATTAAATAGATAGGTTTTACTGAGCTTATAATGATTTCAGATCGGAA
>JALZUY010000187.1 GCA_023301395.1 Nonlabens sp. | reverse complement strand
ATATGAGAAAGCAAATACAAGTAAAACCAGATGTTCATAGATTAATGAAATTTATGAATGATTTCGGTTTAGTTACTGCACGTGATCCAGGAGGGAAATATCATGCAATGACTGATGTAATTCATAAAGTATTAAATGATATTGCGGTTGATGATTGGGATGTGATTATAGGAGGAGATTCTCACACACGTATGGCAAAAGGTGTTGCGTTTGGAGCAGATTCAGGTACAGTTGCCTTAGCGCTTGCTACTGGTGAGGCTACCATGCCTATTCCAGAATCTGTAAAAGTTACCTTTAAAGGAGAGATGAGATCATATATGGATTTCCGTGATGTAGTTCACGCTACTCAAGAGCAAATGTTAAATCAGTTTGGTGGAGATAACGTATTCCAAGGGAAAATTATCGAAGTGCATATCGGTACATTAACTTCTGATCAAGCATTTACATTCACAGACTGGACTGCAGAGATGAAAGCAAAAGCATCTATCTGTATTTCTGAAGATGCAACATTAATCGAGTCATTAGAAATCTCAAGAGATCGTATCCAGATCATGATTGATAAGGGCATGGATAATGAAAAGCAAGATTTTAAAGGACTAGTTGATAAAGCAAATAATCGCATCACAGAAATTAAGACAGGAACTAAATCTGCTTTAAAACCAGATGCAGATGCTAAGTATTTTGCAGAAGTTATTGTCGATTTAGATAAGATTGTTGAACCAATGATTGCAGATCCAGATGTAAATAATGAAGATGTATCTAAGCGTTATACGCATGATAATATCCAGCCATTATCTTTCTATGGAGGAACTAAAAAGGTAGATTTAGGTTTTGTAGGTTCCTGTATGGTACATAAAGGTGACATGCAAATATTAGCACATATGCTTAAAAACATAGAAGCGCAAAAAGGAAAAGTAGAATTTAAAGCACCTTTAGTTGTTGCGCCACCTACATACAATATTGTAGATGAATTAAAAGCAGAAGGAGATTGGGAGGTTTTAGAAAAATATGCAGGATTTGTATTTGATGATAATGCTCCTAAAGCAACTGCAAGAACTAAGTATGAAAACAAATTATATTTAGAACGTCCAGGTTGTAGCTTATGTATGGGTAACCAAGAAAAAGCAGAAGCTGGAGATACCGTAATGGCTACTTCTACACGTTTATTCCAAGGAAGAGTTGTTAGAGATACTGATGAGAAGAAAGGAGAGTCTTTACTCTCATCTACTCCAGTAGTAGTATTATCAACTATCTTAGGTAGAACACCTACTCTAGAGGAATATCAAGAAGCTGTAGAAGGTATTGTACTTACTAAATTCAAGCCATCGCAAAAGAAATTAGTAAGCTAAGATTACTGATTTAATTTATATAGAAAGCCTGAATCTTAATTGATTCAGGCTTTTTTTATGTTTTAAGTTCCGCTTTCGCGAAAGCGGAATCAATAATTCCTCTATGAGAAATGATAAGGTTTTTGAGCAAATATATTTAGTATAACAATATTAAAACTCCTCGTCTAAGAATCTACAACACTTCTCAAATCGAGTGGTTCTACAAAGGAAGTGCTTTGAACAAAATCAAAGAAGATAACGCCGCTTAATTAAGTATTAGAAATACCGAGTTAGTTTCATAAAGTTAATTGCTTCACAATAAATATAGACAGACTGGTATGTATGTTTTTATTTGCTTTACATTTGCATCATAATTCTAGTTATGATCAAAAAATATCCATTACCACCTTTCAATAAAGAAACGGCAACACAAAAAGTCCAAGCTGCTGAAGATGCTTGGAATACCCAAGATTATGAAAAAATTGCTATGGCATATTCGGAAGATACCGAATGGCGCAATAGAAATACTTTTCTATACGGTAGGGAAGAAGTACAATCTTTCTTAAAAGATAAATGGGAGAATGAACTGGATTATAAGCTTAAAAAAGAGCTGTGGAGTTACACAGATAATCGTATTGCTGTAAGATTTGAATATGAATACCGCAACAATTCAGGAGAATGGTTTAGAGCTTACGGAAATGAAAATTGGGAATTTGATGAAAACGGTTATATGCAAAAACGCTATGCCAGTATCAATGACTTATCGATAAATGAACACGAACGCAAATTAAAATAAAAGCAATGAAATATCTATCAACATTATTAATTCTAACTCTGTTATTAAGCTGTAAACCCAATACAGAAGCACCATTAGAAAAGAATAGTGAAAAAGAGATGACGGTAAGTACAGTATCTCAAAAACTGCCTACTCTTTATAAAAGTAAAGAAATAAATGGTTTAAATATTTTCTACAGAGAATCTGGTGATGCAAGTAATCCTACCGTGATTCTATTACATGGCTTCCCTTCTTCTTCACATCAATATAGAAAGGTGCTAGAAGAATTATCAGATTCTTACCATTTAATCGCACCAGATTATCCAGGTTTTGGAGAGAGTGACTACCCTTCAAAAGAAGAATTTACATATACATTTGATAACATTGCAAGCACTATGGATGCATTTGTTCAAAGTTTTGAATTAGAGAAATACTCTTTAATGATTCAAGATTATGGAGCTCCAGTAGGTTTTAGAATAGCAACAACACATCCAGAAAAAGTTACTGCTATCATTAATCAAAATGGTAATGCCTATGAAGCTGGTTTAGGAGATGCTTGGGCTGGAGTACGTGATCTTTGGAAGGAAGATAATAAGAAGAATAGAGATGCGATCCTTCCTGTTTTCAGTAAAGAAGGAATGAAGTGGCAATATACTCATGGGACACGCAATCCAGAAACTGTTAATCCAGATACTTGGAATCTAGATTATGCTAGAATTTCGCGACCAGGAGCACACGAGATCAACTTAGATTTGTTTTATGATTATCAAAATAATGTAAAGTTGTATCCACAATGGCAGCAATACTTGAGAGATAACCAGCCACCTATGCTTATTGTTTGGGGAAAGAATGATGCTTTTTTTCCAGAACCAGGAGCAGCTGCTTTCAAGAAAGATTTAAAAGATATCGATTACAATATATATGACACAGGACATTTTGCTCTAGAAGAAGAAGGAGATGATATTTTAAAGAAGATGAGAGCTTTCTTAAATAAAGTGACTAAGTAAGAATAATAGTTGATTTTCAAAAATCTTGAATATATTTACTCATGCAACAAATGAATACTAAATCTAAGATTTTAGAAACAGCTACAAACCTGTTTTATACTCAGGGATATAACAATACAGGGATCAACCAGATTATTAAAGAAGCAAAGG
>JALZUY010000186.1 GCA_023301395.1 Nonlabens sp. | reverse complement strand
CAGCTCGATATCGAGCTGCTTTTTACTTTATTAAAATGATATTCTTACAAATCAAATCTCATCTGGAAATAGATGTATCGTGGTAATACAAATGTTTGTGCAGTAGATGTACTAATCTGACCAAAGGTATTATTCACAATAGCTTCTGAATTAAGCAAATTTGTAGCTATTAATGAATACTGCCATCTTGAATCTGGTTTTTGATAACGTATAGATGCGTCTAAGAAATCAAAAGTATTCTCAGCTCCTAGATTATTAGAAAAATCACTAAGATCATAATTTCCTCTTAGCAACCATCGTTTACCTATTTGCCAGTCCATCCCGATATTATAAGTATTAGTAGTTGAGTTGTTCTCAAAACCATTATTATCACTGTTATTAAATGCCAAAGTATATCCTAGGTCAAAGTTGATTCCTTTTTGAAAATTAGAACGAGCTGTCAAACCATAACTATGATTAATATTTGTGGACTCCTGCTCGAAATTATTAACGATATTATTACTACTAGACCAGGATCCGTTTGCTCTTGCTTGAAATTGAATCTTTTTTATCTCCTTACCATAACTTAATGTACCGTTCACAGATTCATTAGGGAATAAAGCATTAATAGGTGTACTTACCTGGTTAATACCATCGAGTTGTACTTGAGACTGAATCGCATCGCGTCTTCTAGAATAAGAAACTCTTGCAAACATATTAGTCTTATTAAACAAATTAAAGTCTCTGAAAAACAAGCTCACATTGTCATTAAGCGATCCTTCTAATTGATTATTACCACCATTTAACCTGTTATAGTTTCTAAAAATCAAACCTTCGGCATAGCTATTAACATCAGTAAAAGTTACGTTTTGAGAATAATTAAATCTTAGTTGCTGTGAACTCTTAATGTCATAACGCACTTCTAGGTCTGGAACTAAACGTTCTGTTTCTATAATATTCTCTACATCATTTTGAAAATCTAATGTTCTAAAGCTATGTGCTGTTACACCAGGTGTGATGGTAAATTTACCTGTTATAAATTTATAATGCACTGCTGCAAATAAGTCTGTAAAGTTATATTGCACATTATCATTACGTAATAAAGGATCTTGTAATTCATTCCTCAAATCAGCATCTGTAATTTGAAAAATACTAGAATTATAGTTTTGTTGAGAAATCGTAGTCCCTAATGTAAAATTGATATTACTCTTTTTATTCAACACATAGAAATAATCCAGCTTTGCATCTATTTTATTAGTGTTAACCTGACGTTCCTGATTGATATTAAATGGATCTGCAGCCTCTAATCCTAGAGCACCATTAAATGGTTCAGGATCTTGTTGATCCCTAATATTACGTATTGCATTATAGAATGGGTCTTCTTCTTGGTTTAAAAATCGTGTTTCTAGTGCAAAAATGTGTTTCTCTCCTGCCGTATAATATGCATTCAAGGACTGATTGTATGAAACTGGGCTTTGCTCATTTTCCTGACCTATATCTTCCACTAATCCAGAACGGCTAGATGTAAAATCTGTAAGTTCTCTTTCACTAGTAACATTAAAACGACCGTCGTAATTAATAGAGAGATCTGAGATAGGATTGTATTCAGCTCCCAATTTGAATAAACCTATCTCGCTACGTTCTGTAGATTGATCATCTGTATCTTCTACAAGGCCGCTGTCTATAAATGTATTGCTATTCAATCTTCTCGTACGAGTATCAGAACTAGAAAGAATAGCAAAGGCGCTCATATCTAGTTTATCACTTACTTTCCATGAAGCGTTTCCTGCAAGGAATTTACTATCTATAGAAAGTGCTCTATTAGTTGCAGAACCATTAAAGGTACTCGCCTGACTTACATTAATAGAAGCATTATTTTGTCTAGTATCTCCACGACCAAATCCTGTAAACCTTCTAAAATCTCTGCCTGAAAAAGCTGGCACGCCAAGATTATTAAAATCTGTAAGAACATTTACTGAAAATCCCTCGCTGTAATAAAAAGCTTTAGGCTGTATAAGGTAACGCTCATCATTACCGCCATGTCCAACACCTACTGTTGCTTCTCCAAACCAGAATTTCTTCTTTCCTTCTTTAAGTTTAATGTTGATCACATAACGATCTTGATCATTACCTAATCCTTTTAACTGAGACTGGTTATTATAATTCTTAAGAACTTGTACTTTACTTACCGCATCAGCTGGAATATTCTTTGTAGCAAGTCTAGAATCTCCTTCAAAGAAATCCTTTCCTTCTACTTGAACCTTCTCGACAACTTGACCTTCTACGGTTATATCACCATCTTCATTTACCTCAACACCTGGTAATTTTCTAAGAACATCACCTAATTTATCTTCAGTACCGTTTGTAAAACTATCTGCATCATAAACAATGGTATCTCCTTTTATGGAAACAGGCATTTGATAGGTAAGATTAATAGCATCTAGCTCGTCTGCCGAAGAAAACATGATAAAGTTTTTTACTAAATCTTTTTGTAGGCTTTGAACTTTTTCCTCAATTTGTTTCAATCCTAGAAAAGATACTTTAATGGTATAAGTACTATCCTTTTTAAGACCTTCTAACTTATATTTCCCAGCTTGGTTAGTAATTCCAAAGGCTCCTAGATTCTTATCCTGTTGATAAGCAATTACGTTTGCCATTTGTAATGGAGTTCCCAGACTGTCTACTACCGTTCCTGTAACTGTAATGTTTTGTGCTATAGCTGTTCCTAAACACAGCAATGCAATACTTAATAAGAGTATGTTTTTTTTCATAATTCTTCAATCAATCTTCGGTTAGAAGAGTTTCGTTTTTTGATTTAAGAAATGCGAGATGGTTAGTCTCGCATTCTATATAATATTTACTTTATAAATGAAAACAGATTATTCTCCACGTCCTCGACCACCTCTGCCACCACGTTGTCTAAAAGCTTCCGTTTTCTCCTTTAAAATTACATCGTAATCCGCTTGAGTTACCTCTTTACCTTTTTTAGCTGGTTTAATCTCTTCACGATCTTCAGGATTGATCGTTATTTGAGAACACAAGAGAATTGTATTACCAGCATTAATTTCTAAAATCAATCCAGGTAATCCACCATAGACATCTGGACCATGTTGTACAGGAATCTCAGGTGTAAACCAGGCTACAACTTCAATCTCATCTGGCTTCTCAAACATTGCGGTTAAATCACCATCTGCTTGCGCGATACTGTCTTTTTTCTTTTGTGCAGCATCTTCATTATCTCTTCCTCTTCTCCTAAAATTACTCCAGTCAAATTCACCACTAGGCATTTTAGAAACAGCTTTAATCGCGGTATAATTCCCTATTTTCCTTGACTCGCCAGTAATTTTCCATTCCAATTGAGGTAGAGAATCTTTAATTAAAAATGTCTTGCCCATCATGTCGCGCTGCTCAACATACATACCTTCATTCACATTTTTATATTTCTCACCAGCAAGCATGGTCCCTAAAAAACTACCAAAACCACGGCCTTGACCAGGAGTTTCAAGAGCTACCTCTTCTTTATAAGTTGACTCTGTACGGTTGAACTTAAGAATATATGTCTTTTCAGTCATCTTCTTCATGTTCTCTTCAATACGCTTGCGACGTTCAGGAGTCATATTGCGATCTCCTTCCATCCAGCTGTTATCCACTTTCACCTTTGACATATAAGTTGCTTCACCATACATGTCTTGAGCCATAACCGTTGTTGTACCTAATACGACAGCGATAAGAAATAATATTTTTTTCATAGTCTTGTTTAATAATAACGGTCTAAAATTAGACCGAAACTTTCTTTCATAAGTTAAGACTATCAAAAAGTATAAAGGTTTAATTAGCCACCTATAGAAATAACTTGGAAAGAACTATTTCCACTTCTTCCTTGATTTTTCCTCATCTCATCCATTTTCTTCTTTTGAAGCTTGTCAAAATCTGCTTGATTGATTTCCTTACCAGCCTTAGGTTTCTTAAGATTCAATTCTTCTTTAGGATTCATCTCTATTTCTTTTAATAGAATAGTCGTTTCTGATTGTTGAACCTCTATAATTAAACCTGGCAAACCGTGGTATTCTCCTGGACCATTGCTTACTGGAATATCTGGCGTGTACCATGCTGTTATGGTAGGATCTCTATCCTCTACCATTGAAATAACACTAGAAGTAACTTCTTCTTCCTCTTTTTTATCATCTTCCTCAACAACCTCTCCTATAGGAACATAAATAGCCTTGAAGCAATTGTATTGTCCTATTTTCTTAGTCTCACTCAACAACTGCCATTCATAAATAGGTAACTCATCTTTTATCACAAATTCTTTTCCTAGAATACTTCCTTGTTTTATAAAGCTTTTATCATTTAGGTTTTTATAAATCGTACTTGCTACTCCACCTGAGGCCGAAAATGACATAGAAAAACTACCACTAGGTCCGCCTGGTGTTTTTAATTCTTGAACCTTATCATAAGAAGACTCTGTTCTTGTAAACTCCAGTGTATATTCTTGCTTACTTCCTTTTTTTAATTGCTCCATCACCATTTTCATCATGGGATCGCTCTCTGCTTTTTTAGTCATAGTTGAATCATCAGGCATGTCAAATTTTGTAAGCGCAACATAAGTAGCCTTTGCTTTAAAATCTTGTTGAGCCTGTGCTGTATACGCTTTTGCGAAAGCGAGAATCAAAAAACTAATCAGTGTAATCTGTATCTTTTTCATAATATTTATTTTGATGGTTCAAAGATGTGGCATTTTACTCAAATAGAGCGTTAACCAACGTTAACGAGTGTTAACCGGCTTTTTTACAAGGCTTTAATATCGCACCTTTGATATTATCAATGAGAAAAATAAATCGTGATGAACGAGAAAAGCTATAAATACCTACTTTATTTAATAAGTGCAGTAATTGCGATTACACTAGCCATACAAGTCTATTGGAACTTTAAAAATTATAAAGAAAGTGAGCGCCAGTTAAAGATTGATTTACAAACCACGCTGGATCAAAGTGTAGAAGATTACTTCACCATAAGAGCAAAAAACAACACGTTGAGCTTTTTAGGCAATGGGAAAGATTCTTTTAC
The DNA here is from genome assembly GCA_023301395.1 of Nonlabens sp. Taxonomy (GTDB): domain Bacteria; phylum Bacteroidota; class Bacteroidia; order Flavobacteriales; family Flavobacteriaceae; genus Nonlabens. The sequence continues at coordinate 1,187 of JALZUY010000186.1, read as the reverse complement.
AATAAGTGAGGTTCTAAAAACGATAGATTTTGAAAATCTAGATGATAATAATGAGCTTATTCTTCCTGAGATAAAAGACATGAAAGGCATCACTATCTTAAGAGGCGTAAATGCCGATACTTTAAAACGCTTTACATCACCAGATAAATCATTAACTAGCAATGATTTTTTTAATGGAGTAACTGACTCTATCCTTAAACTAAAGGATTCTACAAAAGCAGATGTTAGAATCACTAATCTTAGCTTCACAGATGAAAAAGGAACTACTGAGATTCAAGAATTAACTAATAGAATCGTGTTCTCCATAAAATCTGACAAAATCGTAGTAGAAAAACTAGATAGTATTTTTAAAAACCAACTCGCTATAAAAAACATACCTGTTAAACACGTGATGGTCCACACAGATTATAAAAAAACAGATAGCATAGCTATATCTAGATTTAAAAAATCTAGAAGCGAAGAAATCCTCTCACAATCTGAACTTATTAATTCAAATGAAGAAATCTCAATAATCTACACAGGTCTTGCTTCTACTATTTTAAAACGGAATCTAACAGGTATTTTATTATCGGCATTATTGATCGCGTGTATTATTCTTTGTTTATTCTATCTATTGAATATCATTAGAAAGCAGAAAAATTTAAACGAGATGAAAAATGACCTCATCTCAAATATTACACACGAGTTTAAAACACCTATTGCAACTACCAGTGCTGCTCTAGAAGGCGTACAAAATTTTACAAAAGTTGGCGATACTGAGAAGACCGATCGTTATCTCAATATGGGACGTGAACAACTTGACAAGCTTAATACTATGGTTGAGAAACTACTGGAAACAGCAAGTCTCGATGGTCAAGAACTTGATTTACAAAAAGACGAAATTGTTCTAGATGAAATAATCTCAACTTTAGTTTCTAAGTTCAAATCACAAACTTCTAAGATCATCAACTTTAAAAATAACTCCAAAGACTCAAAACTAATGGCCGATGGTTTTCATATGGAAAATGCGTTGAACAATCTTATGGATAACGCTATTAAATATGGTGGAGCTGATATTACAATAGAACTATTCAAGACGACTGAAGAATTTCAATTAACAGTTACAGATTCTGGAACAGGACTCAAACCTAGAGATGCTAAACAAATCTTTGATCAGTTCTATAGAGTTCCTACAGGAAATGTACATG
>JALZUY010000185.1 GCA_023301395.1 Nonlabens sp. | reverse complement strand
CTGCGCAGTTTTATCAGGTATATCACATTAGGTCTGCTATGTTGCCCTGTTTCTACAGCGACTTTCTTGTGGGATATTACTGCCATTGCAGCTGGCATGATATTAGGTGGGAATTTCGCCTATAAAATTGATAAGAACTGGACTGCTAGATATAGAATAGGTGCAGATTATACACAAAACACAATATTTGATGGAGTTAGTCCTAATTCAGCATTAGCGAGAGTTAGAGCTTCATTTAGTGCAGAACCTTTTGAAGGTATTGTAAATCAAGATTTCAATAGAGATTTACGATTTAACTCAAATATCAATTTAGAATATGCTAAAAAGTTTGGCGCTGGCGAAACAGATAAAGAAAAGAAGCACAGCATTATAGCAAATGCTTATTTAGAATATATCAAAGGTAATTTTGATTCTTTTGGTTTTAGACAAGAAGGTTTAGATCCACGAACTTATTCTCCAGGAGATGGTACATCTTTTATTCCAGATAACGCCAATAATGATGACCTAGTAGATACTGCAAGAGCAAGCAAGAGTGAATATGGATTATTCTCTTATTTTGCTAATGCAGCTTATGACTATGATCAGAAATATGGTGCAGAGGTAACCGTAAGAAGAGATAGATCCTCTCGATTTGTATTTAATAATGGATGGGGAACATTTTTCTCGGGTGTAGTAAGATGGAATATTAGTGAAGAGAAGTTCTTTGATAATCTTAGAGAAAATAAAACAGTAAATCTTTTAAAGATGCGTTTATCATATGGAGAAACTGGTAATGACCGAATTGGCGGAGGTTATTACGGAGCTCTATCTAATACTAGACAACTTTTTGCAACTGGACAAGGGTATCAAGACAACCAAACTTTCATACCATCAAACGTAGTACCAGATGCTGAATCAAGATGGGAAACGGTTAAAACATTAAATTTAGGTTTTGATTACGTAATGTTTGATAGTAGATTAAGAGGTAGTCTTGAATTGTACAATAGAGTAACCGATGACCTTTTCTCGCCAAGACAAATATCTTTAGTTAACCCAAGTAGTAGCACTAATAGTAACATAGGTAGCATTAGAAATAATGGTATCACCATGAATGCTAATTATAACTTAGTTAGAGCAACTAATCCTGGAGATTTAGATGTGACTGTAGGAGCTAACTTTACCTATAATGATGACAAAGTACTAGAATTATCACCAGAAGATGGAAGAATTGACGGTGGTGGATTAACAATACTTCAGGAAGGTCAAAGAGTAAATGAATTTTTCTTAGCAGATTATGTAGGTGTAAATCCAGCAAATGGTAATTTACTTTTTAGAGATATCGAAGGAAACCTTACAGAAGACGTAGATGATGCAGATAGACGCTTTAATGGTTCTAGTTTGAATGCCAAATGGTTTGGTGGATTTAACTCATTAGTAAGTTACAAGAACTTCTTCTTAGAGGCTCAATTTAGTTTCCAAACTGGAACGGGTATAATCGATAGCGATTATGATAATGCTTTGGATGTGAATTTTGCTGGTAACGGTAACTTATCTGCAGATATATTAAGAGCATGGACACCAGATAATAGAATTACAGATATTCCTAGCGTAGATGCTGATAATATTAATCCAGGCACAAATACAGATCGCTTCTTTGTAGATACTAGCTTCTTAAGATTACGTTTCTTACAGTTAGGATACAATTTCCCAAAACCTTTAATAGACAAAAGTTTCCTTAATGGTGGAAGAATATACGTAAGTGGTGAGAATTTAGTAACTTGGTCTGACTTTAGAGGAAGTGACCCAGAACAAAGAAGAACTAATGCTTTCGTGGACTTCCCACAAGGAAGAATTTATTCACTTGGGTTAGAATTAAACTTTTAAAAAAAAAAAGATGAAAAAAATAATTATAGCATTAAGTCTTATCACCATGCTTGTAGCATGTGATGACACTAAAGATATTATACAACCAGGGGAACTTGGTATAGGAAACGCATTTATAACAACGGATGATTTAACTACTGGTGTGTTTGGAGTTTATTTCTCAGTTGGAATGAGAAATGAAATTTTATTTACCAGTTTCTTTACGGATGAAGTATCAATAGGATCTTCAAATGGTGGTCAAGGATTACCGTTACATGAAGGTGTTTTAAACCCTAACTCAGGTGAAGCACAAGCAATTTGGCAATCAAACTATACTGCCATTTTTAGAGCTAATACTTTGTTAACAGCTGCAGAAAGTATTGTGCCTGACGCAAGTGAACAACAAGCATATGATGCAGCAGTAGGTGAAACACTAGCTCTAAGAGCATATTCTTTCAGTAGGCTTTTAGCGTTTTTTGGTGAAGATTTACAAAACGATAGTGCCTTGGGTGCTATTATAATAGATTTTCCAGCCAATGCCTCTACACAACTACCAAGAGGTACTATAGGAGAAACTTATGATATTATCTTAGATGATTTAGATAGAGCAGAATTATTATTAACATCTGCAGGAACAACTTATGATAGATTCAGAGTATCTATAGATTTCATAAGAGCTTTACGAGCTCGTGTTGCTAATTATAGAGGTGATAATATGCTTGCAACTGCCAATGCCAATGCAGTATTAGCTAATTTCACTTTACCTACGACTGCAAACGCTGCTGATTATGCTAGCCTTTGGGGAGATGTTCCTGGTGCTGCAAGTAATGAAATCATCATGAATTTAGATGTTACCATTAATACAGGACCTACACTTGTGAACATATATAATACAAATGGAAGTTCATTTGATGGAGGACCTCAATTCGATATGGGTCGAGCATTATTTAATGTTTATGAAAGTAATTCTACTAATTTCGGTGATATCAGAAGAGATGTATTTGTAGATGCTACCTCTCAAATATCTGCTACTTATATGACAGATGTTGCACCTAGAGATTCTGATCAAATCGTTATAGATAAATATCCTGGAGACCCTTTAATTGGAGGATTAGGTGGAGAGTTAAGAAATGACCAGAAAGTGATTAGAACTGCAGAGATGCATTTTATCCTTGCTGAAGTTGCTGCAAGGGAATCTAATTTTACAGAAGCAGCAAGACAAATCGATCTAGTAAGAAATGCAAGATATACTAGTCCTGTTACCACTCCTGTTTACACTACACAACAGGAAGCTTTTACAGATATTTTATTAGAAAGAAGGTTAGAGTTATTTGCTGAAGGTCATAGATATATTGATGTTAGAAGACTAGGTCAACTTGCAAATGTAGGTTATGACAGAGATCCTGTTGATTGTACTTTGTATCAAGCACCTTTGTGTGATCGCCCATCAACTGACACAGAAACAAAATATATGCCTATTCCATTACTGGAATTCACTGGTAACCCAGCTGTTGCAGGTCAACAAAATCCTGGATATTAATTTAAAACTTAAAAAAGATGAAAACAATAAAATTTATAGGTACATCACTATTATGTGCAATACTTTTTACATCTTGTGAAACACAAGTTGTAGGCGAAATATTCGGAAGTTCACAAACATTAGTAGATTTTAATTCCGCAAACGTAGACTTCCCAGTAGAAATTAATTCAGTTAATTTTGAAGAATCGTTAGACGTAGCAATTGATGTTACGACTCTATCTTCACAAGATAGAACATACAATGTAAGTGTAGTAACTTCGGATTCAACTGCAGATGCAGTTAACTATCAAGTTCCAGCTAGCTTTGTAATTCCTGCTGGTAGTTATAATGGTATCTTGACACTTACAGGGCAAGATGTCAATCTTGAAACGGACCCAACTACTATTGTTCTTGAAATCATGAATACAGATGGTATCATTGCAGCTGATTCAAGAACGACTGTAAATATTTTTCAAGTATGTCCAGTTGACGAGACATTTTTTACTGGAGATTATCAAATGACTCACCTTGTTTTTAATGGATTTGGTGTACCAACATTTGGATTTGGAAAAATGGTAACCCTAACAAACCCAGGTGGAACATCTAGATCATTTGACGCAAACTGGGCTCCAGATCTTGGTGCTTTTAACTCTGTAAATTGGACATTCGGATTATCTTGTAATGAGGTAGTATGGAATCCTAATCAGGATGCAGATATAGGTTGTGCAGGTGGTGTAGGTAACGTAGAATTATCTACAGCAGATGCTGCTTTTGGTAACGGTTCATACAATCCTTTAGATGATACAAGTTTCACAATGAACTTAGTAGATGATGATACAGATGATTGTGGTGCTAGACTGAATGTATCTATACTTATGACAAAGCAGTAGAATATTCTTAAATTATTTAAAACGCCCTAATCTAACGATTAGGGCGTTTTTTATTTCCATACATTTGCAACATGGAAAAAACTACATTTATCTACGGTATAAGAGCCATTATTGAAGCGATTGAAAGTGGACAGAACATAGGGAAAATATACTTGCTAAGAGAAGCTGAAGGTGTTCTAATGGGACAACTTAAAACTATAGCTAACTCAAAGAAAATCACGACATCTTTTGTTCCTGTTGAAAAACTAGATAAGATATCATCTCATGGTAACCATCAAGGTGCTGTAGCTTCCATGTCACCAATCGACTTTGCATCCTTAGAAGAAATATTGGAACAACGCAATGTGGAAAACAAGGAAATATATTTATTACTAGATGGAGTTACTGATGTACGTAATTTTGGTGCTATCATAAGAACAGCAGAATGCACTGGAGTAAGTGCAATTGTAATTGCTGAGAGCGGCTCTGCTCCCATTAACCCAGCAACTATAAAAACGAGCGCTGGAGCTGTATTCAATATACCTATTTGCAAGGTGTCACATATAAAGGATGCCGTATTTTTAATGAAGGCTTATGGAATCAATACCATAGGAGCCACTGAAAAATCTAAGAATTTAGTTTATGACATTGACTTGAATAAATCGATTGCATTAGTAATGGGAAGTGAAGATCGTGGTATCAATCCGTCTACCCTTAAAGTTATAGATGACCCTATCAAATTACCCATGAAAGGTGATATTGCATCTTTAAATGTATCTGTTGCTTGTGGAGCTATACTTTATGAAATAGTAAGACAACAAAACAACTAAAATAATTATATAACAAAAAAGCCATCTAATAGATGGCTTTTTTTATTCCTCTTCCTCAAACTCTACAAAATTCCCGTCTTCGTCAAAGTGACGCATAAAGGGATCTTCCTCTTCATTATAATTGGGATTCTCCCATCTAAATTTTTTCTTCTCTGGTAATTTATTCTTAGTAACAATAGCCAGTAATAGGCCAACAACTCCACCACTCAAGTGTCCTTCCCATGAAATGCCTATTTTAATAGGTAAAACATACCATACCATACTTCCATAGAAAAAAGCAACTATAAAACTCAAAGCAAGCATTCTGTAATGTTTTGTAAATATTCCTTTGAAGAAAAGGAAACTAGCTAACATATAAATTAATCCACTAGCTCCTATATGATAAGAAGGTCTACCTATCAACCAAGTCATTATACCAGTAAGGATAACACCAGCAAACAATACTTTCATACTAATAGATCTATAGAAATAACCCAAACCGCTCATGAGAACTAATGATGGCAGCGTGTTACTCCATAAATGACCCAAGTCTGCATGGATAAATGGGCTAAAAAGAACTCCTTTCAAACCACTTAAACGCTCTGGTCTAACACCATAACTAGTAAAGTTGAAATGATACTTAACTTCAATAGTATAAACAAGCCATATCAATAGTGTAAAAACTATCGCTGGCAATACAGTAATCGCATCAAACTTAAAATATTCAGAATCTTTCACTCTTTAGTTTATCAATAACATCACCAAAGCCAAAACTGGTAAAATTGTCATGACAGCATTAATTTAGAACATAATTCACTTCATAAAGAAATACCTCTTCTTATCTTAGCAAGATGCTTAATTCACCACTTGCAGAACGTATAAGACCGCAAAACCTTGATGACTATTTAAGTCAGAGCCATCTTGTGGGAGAAAAAGGTACTTTAAGACAACATATTCTTAATGGAACCATTCCGTCACTCATTTTATGGGGACCACCTGGTACTGGAAAAACTACACTCGCAAACATTATT
>JALZUY010000184.1 GCA_023301395.1 Nonlabens sp. | reverse complement strand
TATACGGATCCAGTTTTTCCTTTAAATCTCCAGGAAGAAATCCTAGATTCTCACCAGCTTCAACAGCTGGACGAGTCATGATAATGCGTTTTACTTGTTTCTCCTTGAGCGCTTTTACAGCCATGGCTACGCCCATATATGTTTTACCAGTTCCTGCTGGTCCTATGGCAAACACCATATCGTTTTTCTTACACATCTCTACCAGTTTGCGCTGGTTAGGTGTTTTTGCCTTAATCATTTTACCACTTACTCCATGGACTAGTGTATCTCCACTACCTTTTGCATTATCATAGTCCTCACGGCTCTCGCTAGTGAGCACACGTTCCATAATATTCTCATCCATCGTGTTATACTTCCCATAGTGTTCCAGCATCATTTGAAATCTCTTATCAAACTCTGCAAGCTGTTCCTCATCTCCATACACTTTTATCGTACTACCACGAGCGACGATTTTAAGTTTAGGGAAGTGCTGTTTTAAAAAAGCTAAATTTTTATTTCTAACCCCAAAAAACTCTCTAGGATTAGATTCTGAAAGATCAATGATAAGTTCGTTCAAAAGCGTAAGATTATATGAATGATTGCGTTTATTATTTTATAATTTTGCTAGAGCATGATACTATTGCAAAACCTGTAACAATTTAGATAAATGATTCTCTAAAACAACGGTTAAAGCAAAGTTTTAATGCCTATTTAATTAACAACTTGCCAGCGCCTTTATGCCTATCATAACATTGACGACAGATTTTGGTTTGAAAGATCCCTATGTAGGTGCAGTAAAAGGAGCTATTTACAGCGAGTTAGCTGATGTCAATATTGTTGACATCTCACATTTAGTGACTCCATTTCATATTGCTGAGGCTGCTTATATTATTAAAAACGCCTACTTCACTTTTCCTAAAGGAACAATTCACATTATAGGTGTAGATGCTGAGCATACTCCAGATAATAAACACGTTGCTATATCTATGGATGGGCATTACTTTATATGTGCTGATAATGGTATTATGTGTTTACTAACCGCTAAGTTCAACGCTGATAAAATAGTCCAAATCAATATTCACGACCGCATTACTTCAAATTTTACAGTAATGGACGCATTTGTACAAACCGCTTGCCATATCGCTCGTGGTGGTACTCTTGAGGTAATAGGAAAGCCTATTGAGAAATTAAAAAACATATCAGGAATGCAACCTGCTGTAGCCAGTAATTCAATTAATGGTCAGGTCATTTATATTGATAATTATGGAAATGCAGTCACAAATATTTCTAGAGAGCTGTTTAAAGCCACTGGAAAAGGTCGTGACTTTATACTTACGGCTCGTAGTGAAACACATCATAAAATTTACGACCACTACTCTGGCTTTATAGATTTTACAAAAGAAGATTTTAAACGAGATATCGATGGTAAAGCTCTTGCCATTTTTAATAGTGCTGGTTATATTGAGATCGCCACTTATAAGTCCAACCCATTAACTATAGGTAGTGCAAGTAGTCTCTTTGGACTCAAGAACAACACACCTGTAAGCATAAAATTTAACGAAACATGATTGTACGTATCGTAAAAATGCACTTCAGACCTGACGCTGTTGCGGCGTTTGAAGAATTGTTTGATAATAACAAAGAACACATACGTGCTCAAGATGGTTGTAGCTTGCTAGAGCTCTATCAAGATAAGGATGATAATTGTAATTTTTATACCTACAGTTATTGGGAAAATGAAGAAGCACTTAATAATTACCGCCATTCTGCGTTATTCAGTGAAGTGTGGCCAGCGACTAAGGCTCTTTTTGATCAGAAACCAAAGGCTAACTCATTTAGTAAGATACACAGTCTTTTATGAAAGCAATTTATTTAAAAGAATTAAGAAGTTATTTTTCCAGCATCACAGGTTATCTAGTAATAGGTATCTTTTTACTGGTTAGTAGCTTGTTCCTTTTTGTTTTTGATGGTGAATTCAATATCCTCAATTATGGATTTGCAGATCTTTCACCTTTTTTCTTATTAGTTCCCTGGTTATTTATATTTCTTATTCCGGCAATTACCATGCGCAGCTTTACCATAGAACGTAATCTAGGAACGCTAGAGATGATATTTACCAGACCTATATCCTTTAGAAGTATTATCGCTGGAAAATATCTAGCCAGTGTGACACTCATTATCATCGCATTGATTCCTACTTTACTTTATGTCTTTACCATAGGTCAATTAGGAGAAACGGCAAATAATCTAGACATAGGCAGTACCATAGGTAGTTATGCAGGAGTTTTGCTTCTGGTTCTATGTTATGTGGCTATCGGTATTTTTTGCTCGTCTGTGACTTCAAATCAGATTATCGCCTTTTTACTAGCTGCGGTTCTTTGTTTTGTGATGTATTTTGGTTTTGAAGGTTTTTCTACGGTTATTGAGAATGATGGATTAGCTTTTCTTGGTTTAAAATACCACTATGAAAGCATGGCACGTGGTGTTATAGATACGAGAGATGTGATTTATTTCTTGAGTGTTGCTGTATTGTTTTTCGCTTTAAGCGAATTGAGCCTTAAATTAATCACTGAGAAGCAATAAAATGAAGAAAATAGCTATTTCCCTTATCGTTCTTATTGCTGCGCTATTATTAATCAATTATGGAGCTAGTAAGTGGTATGAACGCTTTGATTTTACACAAGACCAGCGTTACACATTATCACCAGTAGCCGTTGACCTTGCAGAAAGTGCAGAGAGCACAATGCTTATAGATGTTTTTCTTGATGGAGAATTACCATCAGAATTCCGCAAGCTACGTTCTGAAACGGAGCAATTACTAGAAGAATATGCGGCAGTAAATAAAAACATTAAATATAATTTCATTAATCCTACCGAAGATGAAAATCCCGAAGCAGTAGAACAAATCACCATGCAACTTGCTCAATACGGTATTAAACCAGCCATGGCAACCATCATGGAAGGTGGGAAAAGTACTAAAGTGGTTGTGTTCCCATGGGCAATAATGGTTTATCAAGGTAAAACTACTGCAATTCCATTATTAAAAACAGTGGCTCGTGCGACTATGGAAGAACGTGTAAATTCTTCTATACAGCAACTAGAATATCAATTTGCTGACGGTATGAGTAAAGTGATTAATGAAAAGACGAAAACAATTGCCGTAATGCGCGACAGCGGTGAATTGTCTGATTTACAAATACGTGATTATATAAAGTCACTGCAACAGTATTATCGTGTAGCGCCTTTTGAAATTGAATTTGCTAAGAATAATGACAGTGTTTCACCTGTTGATGTTCTCAATCAACTCAACAAATTTGATCTAGTTATTGAGCCTAAACCTACAGTTGCTTTTAGCGAGACTAAGAACTACATTATTGATCAATATTTAATGAATGGCGGTAAAATGTTACTCGCAGCAGATCCTATTATTTTTGAAAATGACAGTCTTGCAAATCCGCAATCTACTGGTTATGGAATGACTCGTGATTTGAATCTAGACAATTTACTTTTCAAGTATGGATTACGTCTCAATAATGGAATTGTAAAAGATGAACGTGCTGGTGGACTTGCTCTTAAAACAGGCCAAGGTCGTAACGCTCAGTACGAAGCCTTTGACTGGCCATACTACCCTATTTCAAAATCAACTAGTGATCACCCGATTACTAAAAATCTTGAAGAGGTTAAATTTGAATACACTGGAACAATTGATACTCTTAAAAATGGAATTAAAAAGACCATACTTTTAAGTACTTCACCAGATACACAAATTAAGGTATTACCAGCTGCAATATCACTTGCAGAGTTGGACCAGCCAATTGATCCACTTGCTACTAAAGTAGGTAAGAAACCACTAGCGGTTCTAGCTCAAGGCAATTTTACAAGTGCTTATAAAAATCGCATAAAACCATTTAAACTATCAAAGAATAAAGATGATGGTGCAAAAAGCGCTATAGTCCTTATAGCTGATGGTGACGTAATGAAGAACCAAATCGAAAATGGCCGTGCACAAGAGTTAGGTTATGACAATCGTACTGGTGCGCTTTATGGTAACAAAGAGTTTTTAATGAATACGGTAAACTATTTACTAGACGATACTGGATTAATCCAGTTGCGCAGTAAAAACATAACAGTTCCATTTTTAGATTTAAAAAGAAGCTATGAGCAACGCACTAAATGGCAATTAATTAATGTAGTTCTTCCATTAATTGCCGTAGCGATCTTTGGATTCTTATTTAATTATTTGAGAAGAAAGAAGTACTCTGTCTAGTTGAGATTATGGAGTTTACCTTGAGTATAACAAAGATGTTTTCTCTCTTTAATTAAGAAGTTTAGGTAGTCAGAAAAAGTAAAGCCAAAAATGTCAAAACTCCAATGGCTGTTGTGAATCTGCCCATTCCTTTTGATTTAGTCCAGCCTGCTAAAGAAATCATTGTAAGCAGTGACATTATACCTAAAAAAAAGAAAATAACTCCAACAACTCGAGGAATTAACAAACCACTTTCAAGAATTTCTGTAGGATAACCTTTAGTTGTCTTAAGAAGAAGATTAGTCATTGAAAAAACTGTAATTAAAAAGGAACAAGCAGCCAAGGTCGAGGAAACCATAATTGCCTTAGACAATCGAGTATTGGTATCCGAAACTAATAAATTAGCTATTACAGCAATTGAAAACCCACCAAGTAGCGAACTAATTGTAATAGTCTGTTCAGCGAGTTTATTCAAGTATTCAAAGGATATTTCTTCCATATATTATTTCCTTTATTTTTCTAAAAACAATCAATAATTAACCAACTAATTATATATTAGAACGTAAGATTCTCTATATAGAAAATCATCAAAAATCAGATAACACAACCTATTCGTCTCCAGATGTTTTCTTGACAAACTGAGTTAAAAGAACCACCTGAGTTGGTCCCACTTTACCTTCAATTTGATTTGCATTATC
>JALZUY010000183.1 GCA_023301395.1 Nonlabens sp. | reverse complement strand
ATCTGTGCTTTAATATTTTGCGGATGTAACAATGATGATGAATCCAATGATGAACCCGAGCCAGAAACATTTCTTTGCTGTGGAGTAAATCCTTTTGATTCATCAAATATTGATAACTTGGACCAATCCACATTGGGAATAATAACACCGATAGAGATTTTCACACCAAATGGTGATGGATTTAATGACACTTTTAGAATTAATAACCTCGCCAATTATCCAAATAGTTTTGTTACAATATTTGATTTAGATGATAATATTGTTTTTGAAAATACTGGTGCAGAGGTTGGCTTTGACGGTGTAAATCAAAACGATAGTTCTTTATTGTCGTTTGGCTCATACAGATATAAAATAGTTGTTGAGAATGAAAATACATTTTTAATGAATGGTTATGTTTGTTTCATTCGTGAAGGGGATCAAGCTGATGGTATGAGTTTCAACGATTGCTTGGAAGATGGTAGTTTTGACCCAATCATAGGCTGAAAAAACTATGAGAAACAACATATCCAAAAAACAATTAGGAATTGAGCTCTTAATCCAATGGAAAGAGCACTTTTACGAGGTTTCCAAATTTTCAAATTTTGCTTGTGTTTCATCTGAAAAATTATCGCATATTGTCAGCGCATTTTTTATAAAGACAACCGCTAACCACATTTAATAACCAATCTTTTGGAATGAAAAAATTGAATTTATTACTTCTTATAGGTGTTGTACTTACTTTAATCGCTTGTGGTGGTAGCTCAGGAGAACAACCTGCTACAGCAGCTGGATTTACAGTAATTGAAGATGGGTTAAAAAGCCAGTTCGGTGATGATGCTTATTATACAGAAATAAGCATTGTTTACAATAAATCTATAGGTAATATAATAGGAGCAACCGTAACTACAGATCCTAGTTCATTAAAAATGGGGCAGTGGAATCAAACGCAAGGCACCTGGCAGCAAAACTCAGACATATCTCTTGAAGTTCCTGCAGGAACTCAAGCTGCAGACTATATGTATCAACTTAATAATAAAATTAACTTGACACAGTTAGGTTCTTTAATAGAACAGTCACAGCAACAATTGAAAGACGATAAAGGACTTGATAACCCAACATTATCAATTGCCTCCATTATTTCCCCTAAGAATGGAGATCTTTCTAAAACAGAATATTTAGTAAATCTTAAACCAGAAAACGGTGGTACTACCTTCCGTTTTTCCTATGCCTTAGGCGGTTCCTTAATTAAGATGGATTATTAATATAACCTTATTGTTTTGGATCATATCGCTTTCGCGAAAGCGAGAAAATCAAGCTAATTGTTAATTAATTATTAAATCTCAAATCATGAAAAAACATCTACTTTTTTTAATCATCAATCTGATTTCACTTTGTGGGATCGCTCAGACTTTTACGGATACTAATTTTATTGAATACACTATTATACCATCTACAAACAACGTTGAAGTTACGGAATATGATTTCCCTAATGGTGGTGTATCCGTTAATATTCCTGCTTCAGTAGTTTATAATGGTGCAACATATAATGTTACAAAAATTGGGGATCAAGCTTTTTTAGCTTTCGGAGCAACTTTAACAGAGAAGATAACAAGTGTTATTATTCCTAACAGTGTTACTTCTATTGGATTTCGATCCTTTCAAGGCAATCTACTAACCTCTGTTATATTGCCTGATAGCGTTACACAATTAGATAATCTTAGTTTTGGAGAGAATCCAGTTCTTGACAGTATAACTCTTAGTAATAATCTAACAACAATCGCACAATCTTCTTTTGTAGGTTGTGGACTAACAAGTCTTACTATTCCTAGTAGTGTTACTACCATAGGATCAAATGCTTTTGCAGTAAATCAATTAACCAGTATTACCATACCTAGCACTGTTACGGTTATAGAAACACGTGCCTTCATAAATAACCCATTAACTTGCGTTATTTCAGAAGGAACAACGCCTGCTAGTGTTGTAACACCTTTAGGAGGTAATACTAGTACTGATAGTTTCAGTTCTAACCGTAGTAATATAGATTTATCTATACCATCTGCCACAGCAAGTGTATATGCGGCAGCAGGTTGGACAGGTTTTAACAGCGTTGCAGAAGGACTTACTGGAACTTTTGTTGTGGATCACATTACTTATCAAATACTTTCTAATTCAAATAATGAAGTTTATATATATGATTATGATACTGCAGGTGGAACAGTTGTGAATATACCTGCTACTGTAGTTAGTAGTTGTACTAGTTATAGTGTTACGGAAATAGGTTATCAATCCTTTAAGGATAAAGGATTAACGCAAGTAACTATGCCTAATAGTGTTACTAATATAGCTTATCAAGCATTTAGACAAAATATGATTACTAGCGTTACTTTATCAAATAGTTTAACAAATATAGCTAATGGAGCATTTTTTAGTAATTTGTTAGTAAACGTAGTTATTCCCGATAGTGTTATTACTATAGATAGTTCAGCCTTTAGTGGAAATGTATTAACCAGTGTAGTTATCCCCAACAATGTTACAGATATAGGTAGTAATGCGTTTGCAGCTAATCAGTTAACAAGTGTCACATTAGGAACAGGTTTATTAACCATAGAAAGTCAGGCGTTTATTAATAATTTAATTACAAGTGTTGTTATTCCTGATAATGTGACTGATTTTGGAGAGAGAGCTTTTCAAAGTAATCAATTAACTAGTGTTACTTTAGGTACAGGTGATAACAGCATAGGTGAAGATTCCTTTAGATTCAATAACATCACCAGTGTTATTATACCTGATAATGTAACTTCCATAGGGCCAGACGCTTTTGCTCATAATCAATTAACCAGTATTATAATTCCTGATAATGTTACAAGTATAAGTAATGGTGCTTTTAATAATAATAATTTATCAAGTATTGATTTAGGTGATAATCTTATCGTTATCGGTCAAAACGCTTTTAGTTCTAATAGCTTAACAAACGTTATCATTCCTGCTTCTGTTACGACTATGGGGATACTCACTTTTGGATTTAACCCTAATCTTAACGCGGTAACCTCACTAGCTACTATACCACCTACTATCTCTACTGGTGGTAGTCTAGACACCTTTGGTAATTTTGCTTTTAGACCAGGGATTGATCTTTATATTCCTGTAGGTACAACGGCTGCTTACACTACTGATGCAGGTGCTTTGTGGACTAATTTTGGTACCGTTACAGAAGGCACATTAAGCACTTCAAATTTTGAATTAGATAATGATATCATCCTTTACACTACAAATGATATCATCAAAATGAGTTTTTCAAATCAGTTGAGTTTAGAAAGTTATACACTTTACAATCTATCAGGAGTTCAGGTTTCTACGGGTAAAGAAACTAATATCTCGACATCATCATTAGCAAACGGTATCTATATATTAAAACTTGATTTTGATACAGGAACACTTATTAAAAAAATTGCAATTAACTAAATTTTTAAAACTTAAAAACATGAAAACAACAATTAAAAAACAATCTAAGTTCATCAACTTATTAGCATTAATCTTTTTAGTAACAACTTTCAGTTGTAGTAGTGACGACGATGGAGCTGTTGTACAAATCTCTGCACCAACTATAGAGTTATCTAATACAAACCTAATTACTAATTTCTTTACAGAAGGTGAAACTGACATTCCTATTGTAAATTGGAATGGAAATACAGGTATTTTTAGCCTAGCTTCTAATATCTCAGGAGTTTCTGTAGATGTGAATACAGGAATGGTTTCATGGAGTAAATCACTGTCTTTAGACTTAAACTCTATTGAATTGATAGCTACCAATTCTGCAGGACAAGCTTCAATTAATATAACAATAGACAATCAATTTTCAGGAAATTTTGATGGTGCTTTTAATTCAGATCCTACTTCAATAGTAACCACTATTCCTTTTGAAATGAATTTTAATTCAGATGGCACTATGGTTGCAATTGGTACATCTGAAGCTCCTGGGATTTGGACAATGTCTGGTAATACTATAACAACTAATTATGTAACGAGTGGTGGAAACGATATTACCGCTGTATTGGATTTAACTTATTCTGATATTGATGCAACTTTAACTGGTTTTTTTAGCACAGGTATAACACTATCTAATCCTCCTACTGGATATATGGCATTGGCTATTGAATAGTATTAGTTAATAGAATAACTTATAAATGGCTTTTTAAATTTAAAAAAAATAAGCAAATATTTATGAAGCTAAGGATTATAAAACTTTTTAAAATTATATGATAATGAGTAAATTAAATTTTATTACAGGTAATTTTAAAAGATTTTGTAATCTTTGGACAACTAGATAGTCCA
>JALZUY010000182.1 GCA_023301395.1 Nonlabens sp. | reverse complement strand
TATTACTCATGAGTAATAATGCGATTGTTAAGAAGAATGATAAGGCGATTGCTGGTTTTGTCACTATGACTATGCTAGGTTACATAAGGTTTAGTGGAAGTAATATCCTTAACCGCATGGACGATTTCTTTAAACACCAGATCAAGCAATCGACTTCTATAAAAGAATGTTCTTTAAAAGAACGCGCCATATTTTTTAATAAAATGGAGCAAAAAATAAACGCTCTAGAAAAGTCTCTAGAGCGTTTTAGTATTTAAGCTAAAGTTGTAAAAATCTATTTCTTTTCTAATAATACTTTGGCTTGATTAAATGCAAATGCGGCGTCTAACCATAAAGACATATCATTCCATTGCTCATTTTTAAGATAATTACTCTTATAAGTCTTAATCGTTCTCACTTTTAAAGTATTGCCTTCCATAGCAGCAGTTGTGATAAAATTCCCAGTTGCGTTATCTATAGAAGTGTTTAAGGCGTCAATTCCTTTTATTGAATATCCTTCAGGAATTTCAAGGTCGATTTCATAAACAAATGTCTTTGCATGATTCAAATAGATATCAACAGTACGCTCACGTTCTTTCTTCTCAAGTTCTACTTGTCCACCTATAAATTTACCTATTTCTAGGATTAAGTTTTTACCGGCTTTTTTAATGTAACCATCATTAAGAGTCATCGTTTCTTTTACCACTAGAGGTGAATCTTTACCGTAACGGCCTGTTTCAATCACTTGAGAAGTGTAATCTTTTACTGTTGCAGCACTCCATTCACGCTCTGCAGCTTTTTCTCTACGTTCTCTAAATTCTTCTAATTTCTTGACTTGTAAAGCTTCAAATTGTTCTGTGTATTTAATGATTTGTTTTTTATTACCACATTCATAGAAATGATTTTGATCGTCATAAATGCTATAATCTTCTTTCAAGAAATCACTCCAGTGAATCCACGTAAACATGTATTCACTTTCAAAATGACCTGTTGCTGAGAGTTCTCGATCCATGTTGAAACCTTTCTTATCATCGTTTAATGCTAGTTTGATTTTCTCTTGATACACATTATCAGCAGCTGAAGATGAAGATAGAGTAGTGCGCTTTACAGAAGATATTTTCTTCTTTTTGATCACTGATCCTATATAGGCCTCAGCACCTTCTAGTTGTTCTGGAAAACGTTCTAAAGACATGTTTTCATTGAAATCAAAGAAAAATAATTCTGGTTGAGTATTGAATTTAAGACCAACACGAGCATTTGATTTAATTAATAAATCATCCAACTTACCATCAAAACGTGGTTGAACGAGAACAATATCATAATCTATATCGAATGCCTCGCATATAGCTCTCAAGTCATTAACTACTTGGGCATCATTTTCATATATACCTACATAAAGGTTATAACATTTTGTTTTAGGTTGGCCTGAAACGATGTCTGCTTGGTAGGCAAAAATGGGTTCAAAAAAACGTGTGTAACGGTTGAATCTTATGAATTCTAATCCAGCCTCTAATTTTTCGGCTTTGGTTTTATATTTTCCTTTTTTGATGTAAGCGATTACTGCTTTGGCGCTATAAGAACTAGCTCTGTTAAATTTACGATCAAAGTAATCAAGAACATCTAATTTACTTGCTACTGATTTACGCTCTCCATCTTTTCCTTTAAAGATCTCAGCTGCGTACTCGTTTGATTTTCTACGAGCAAATGCAACTTGTAGTTTTACAGACGGTTCCTCAACTAGCGGATAATACCATCTACTAGTTTCAATTTTTTCTACATTTTGTGCTTCAACGACATACATTTTTGTGGCGTTGCGTTCTGTTTTTTCTTCTTTAACCGCTGGTGCACCATTATAAGTGTTCATATTAAGAAAGAAGTCATTTTCAACTTCTACAGCAATGCGGTAATCTAAGATTGGATACTCGTCTTTAATAGTTGCTTCTACTGCAGGATAGATGTCTAGTCCATCGTAGTCTCTTTCTTTACGATCTGTTTGAATAAAAATATCAATAATATCTCCTATCTCAAGATTAGGTATTGCAATTTTACGAGTATTATCTTCTTCAACTTCTTCGGCCGCAACATCTACAATTGTTTCACTACCATCGGGTTTTATAATACGTATTCCTAGAGTAGTTTCTTTGCGTGAAGATGTTCCCCAACCAAATGATATTTTTGAATTCTTACTCAATGATATTTCAGAGAATCCTTCTAATGAAGCTTGATCTTGGATTTTTACAAGTTGGTGTTTATTTGATTTGAAGTAAACTACCTTACCACTATTGATATATTGAATGTAACGATGGTCTTTAAGAATTACAGCGCTTTCTCCACTCCATTGTTCTGGAATGTCCATTGCGATGATTTGTTCTCCTGTTTTATCCCAAAACTGAGCGCGTAATTCCTTTTCTAATTTGCTTTGTCCTTGTGCAAGAAAAGTAATGCACAAAGCAATGATAGTTAATGATAATCTCATAGATGTAGTTGTAATAAGGTCTTTATTAAATCTTTTTTAGAACAATTTGCTCGTCATAGAAGTTTTTAATCTCTTCTATAGCTGCGTTCCAAATACTGAATTGACTTTTATCAATCAATCTGCTCTTTATTTTAATTAGGGAAGTATAGTCAATTGTTGAACCATTGAGTTTATAACTCGCTTCAACTTTTAAGAATTGATTATCTATTGAAATAGCCTCAGGAGAATAACCTTCTATTCCGGCCGCCCAAATGAGTGTC
>JALZUY010000181.1 GCA_023301395.1 Nonlabens sp. | reverse complement strand
CTACTCCTATTTATCTCAAAGAAAAGTTTCAGGACATCGCCAGTTTTAAAGTGAATAATATGGGTAAATCCCTTACTGATAATGGTCGCAGTCTTACCAGTGGTAATTACAATCTGTCTTCTTTAAAATTACCAGAAATCAATATCATCAATAAACCTAATGTGAATGGTACTGTGATATCTAATAAATACTGGCTGGATAATGAATCTTATTCCATTACAAATGATGCGCTCTATAAAACTGAGAAAGAAACCATCTTTAAAGCAGGAATCAACCATAATTATAATTTTAATGAAATAGAGCGCAATGATAATAGCGCTTACTATTTTGATAACGATAGTATCATAGTCAATCGCAGTACAAAAAACCAGTTGCTAGAGCGCAAGTATGACGCTGGAGTAGTGGCCGAGATTAATAAGGATAACTTGTATCTCAAGAATAAAACCATAGTAAATGCGGTGAATTCTAATGGGAATTCAAATCTCATTCAAAATGGAGAAACCATAGCGACTAACTATGCAGCTGACCAACTTTCTTTTTCAAATTCCCTAGAGTTTAAAAACACTATAAAAGGAAAAATTATCAATAATGGACTGTACCTTTCTTATGATGAACAAGAAGAACAACTTCAAGTAAGACCAGCGCAGTTTGAAGAAGTGTTTACATCAAGTTTTACTCCATTACATACGACCCAAATTAATGATATTAAAAGATTCAATATAGGAGCTTATTCTTCTTATGATTTTGATATAAAAAAGACTAAATGGCAATTTAAACAAACGGTGAACTGGAGTAGTGAGAATTTATTAAGTAATTTAAGGCAAGAAAACGAGAACCAAATAAGCGACTTACAATTTCCTTTTACAACAGATTATCAGCTTAATACCTTTCAGACGGTCAGCTCTTTACGTTCTTCTTATCAATGGAAACGTTTCAAATTTAGCTTTACACCACAATTGAAATACTTGAATTTAAAACAGCAAGAAGAATTTACTAACGACGCCTCTTCAAATGATTACCTATTTTTTCAACCTAGTGTGTCTACATCTTATAAAATTAATCAAAACTGGAACAGTTCTATCTCTTTCAATAGAACTATAAATACATCCAGTTTTAATCAATTATTTACGGGACTTCAGTTACGAGATTTTGCTAGTTTATCTAGAAATCCAACTGCGGTGAATATCACAAGAACTAATGCCGTAAATCATTTCTTGACTTATAAGAGTATTTTAAAAGGTGTGATTTTATCAAATAATTTTAGATGGTCTGCGCAAGAATCTGATTTCACTTTTTCTAGTTCTATAGATGAAGATGGCCTTATAGTAACTGACGCTATTGAAAGACCTAATTCATTAACAGGCTGGAGTAATACAACTTCATTTACTAAGACTTTTTTTAAGCTTATTAAAACAGACCTTTCATATACCTATAGAAAGAATACATCAGAACAAATTTTTAATAACATAGCGCAACAAAATATTAACTCATCACATTTAGGTCGGGTAGAATTAAATATGGATAACGGTACCTGGTATGGTTTATCTTATGATGGTATTTTCAACTATGGTTTATCAGAAATTAATGATTTTAAAACCAATAATACTTTTATAAAGCATAAGATAGATTTAGATTTTTACATGTCTTCAAAAACGAGATGGAATCTAGGAACAGAATCTGTAATTGCATCATTTTCAAATAGTGAAAATGTAAATAGAAACACACTTTTTAACACCTCTTTTTATTACAAACCGTCTAAGAAACTCTTCTTAAGAGCCTCATTAATTAATATTTTTAATGAAGGATTTTTTACAACGTCGAGCAGTGATGCAAACTTTATCAATCAGTCACAATTTTCATTAAGACCACGACAGTTTACGATAGGGTTTAATTACTCGCTGTAATCTTAAATTAAAATTTTTACTAATTTGTCGATCTAATAAAAAAGACTGATTACTAAATCACTGCCTGCTGCTTACTGAATTAGTACCAGCGTCGAGTAAACAGACTAGTAAGAGTCTTTAAATCTAGAGTAATAATAAATCTAATGCGTTGATCATAATCACCTTGACCTATTTCCCATCCATTACTACTATAAACAGGTAGATAGACCTCAAAATAATCTTGTAACAAATTTAACCTCAAACCAGAGTCATAAACGCCTGCAAGTGGAGTGTTTCTGTTTTTTACCAGACCTACATCTGCATATGCAAAAACATATTTCCAGATACTGTAGGAAGTATTAATAGTACTTATGAATTGATTTGCATAAGGAGTTTCTAGTTGAGATTTAAAGCCACCTTCAGCAATAATGAGTTGTTGAGAGAAGAATCCACTCTCATCAGATCTACCATAATAGTTGTAATCAAATAAGTAATCAGTTGGTCTGTCTAATGCAAAGGAGAAGAAATTACCATCATTTTGAGTTTCATTATGCAAAAATGCTCCTGTGAAAAATCTAATGTTTAACTGTCTGTTGTCCTTAAATAATTTGCGCCATTGCGTTCTGAAAGTTGCCTTACTAAAACGTGCAGATATTTCAGTACCAACGTTGTAACTAAAGAGGTGTTTGAAATTACGATCTTGACTACTGTAGTTAATTGCAAATACATTGTAATCTGGTTCTATAACAGGATTTGATGGATCTCTATCACGATTTACAAGAATATTCCTAAAACTTAAGAAATCTCTTTTATTACTACGTAAATCCTTATTTCTAAATCCCAAATTAAGCCAGGTACTTGCTCTATTGTATAATAAATCGTCGGCATAAGAAAAACGATTTGCTGAAATCCCGTAACGTACAAAATAGAGATTCTCATCATGTTTCTCGAGATTATGAGTGTACGCTAATCCTATGGAACCTACTATTTTATTTGAATTTAATCCATAAGTGGGTTTTACAGTATACTTGAACGGCTTGGGTAGTAATGTTCCGTTTGAGAATTTCCCACCTACAGTTAAGCCATCGTATACATTAAACCCTACGTCGGGCATTAGAAAAACTTGTGCTCTTTCGGGATCTTCTATGTCTTTAAGGATTCTAAATTCAAGAGGTCTGTTGAGAGCAAACCTTTTTAAAGATTTGTAATTATCTCGCATTGTAAACTCAGGAATGAGATTTTCATAATTGAGTGAGACTCTATTTGCATGCTTTCGCGAAAGCATAATAACAGTATCATTAACCACATGATCAATCCATATTTTTTCAATGATGCTATCATTGTCGAGACTATATAGTGCAACAGGCAAATCGCGGTCTGATTTGTTTTTAAGATATACCTTAACAGAATCCCCTACCTTTTTAACACGCTTGATTTTCCAATCCATGCGTGTGTATTTATCGATGTAATCATCAAAGAACCAATCTGTGTTTTTTGAACTTTTATCTTCTATGAGAGTTTTAAAATCCTGAATGTGCGCAATCTTAAGTTTGTTTTGTTGATAGAGATCTTGAATACTTTTGTCTACTATCTCGCCGTCAGTATAATCCTGTAAGTACTGTAGTCCTATGGCAGCTTTATTTATAATTCCCAGTTGTTGATTGTATTTTACTAGAGAATCTGATGGAGTAGTGATGCTCTGATCTAAATTACGTCTTGCAGCGTTTAGGTAAAGAAAATTATACTGATCATTAAATCCTAGTTGAGTGAGATTAAAACTTTTAATTCCCCATATGTCACTCATCTTTCCCGCAATCTTTAAATCGGGATAATACTGTTCATGATATTGTTGTAGTATATATACCATCATGCCATCTTGCAGCCAGTTTTCTTCTCGTGGATGTAATCGAGCTCCACTTTCTAACCACTTGCGCGTCATAGCTTTTACGATCTTAACTTCATAAGTGAATCCTGCTGGAAATGGATTCATAAAACTAGGTAATGAGCTCAATCCATATACGGGATCTTCTTTATAATAGCGTTGAGTTAAAAGCATACTAGGATAAGAGTAAGCTCCCAGTTTTTTTTTTAGAAAACCAGCTATGCGATCTATAAAAAGCGCTTTCATCTCTGGTGATAAATCGGTATCCTCAAGATCTGTAATGACCTCTAGTTGTGGGACTCCATAATTCTTAAATGAACTAAGATCTTTTTTGAGATAGAGCTCTATTCCAGCTTGTTGAGTTCCATTTAATAAATAACTATTCCTGTTCTCAGTTAATGCGGCAGTTGTGATTGCTATGTTTGAAACCACTTGATGTGAAGTAGGCAAGTGCAGGGAAATAGAGTAGTTTGCAAGTGCTGGATAGTAATCGTGAAGGTTTTTATGAGAGAAATAGTTCCATTTACCATTATCAAAAACGGCAGGAGTAATATACCAGTATTTCAAGGCATAATTTCCAGTACTGCTTTTTCCATAGCCTGTAAAATCATCTTCGGGAATAATGACATTATATTCCCAAACTATTGTTTTAGACTCACCAGGATTGAGTTGGTTTTTAAGTTTCAACTCAATGATATCTTGTTGCCCAGGTAATCTTTTTATTGAAAAATCTAGGGAATCAGTATCAGTCTTGAAAATAGTTTTTCCTCTATGATCATTAGGTGCAAACTGGAATTTGTTTTTAAAATCCTCAGCAAATCGATTCGCCAGTGGAGTGTCTTTACTAGAGAATGCATGTGCCCAATCCAGCAGGACTATTCTATCCCAACTGCTATCACTGGTATTTATAACCACCATAGAGTCCTTGATGTGCAACACGTCAGACTCCAGTTCTAAATGAGCAATGATATTATGAGAGTGCTGTGCAAACGAGACAGTACTTATCATTAAAAGCAAAGTAAACGTAAGTTTCTTCAAATCGTTATGGTTTTTGCTTTGATAGGTTAGCGGTAGTAAAAATATTAACGAATTAATTAAAGGTTTAGTTTTCTTTAAACTAGAAATTAGGGCTTAAATCATACTTATGGTAGAAGTCGTTAATGATCTCAACAGCTTCGTCAGACGTGTCTACAACGTGTAGTAAATCAATGTCGGACGTACTTATAGTTTGAAATTCAGTGTCTAACGTTTTTTTAATCCAGTCCATTAATCCACTCCAGAACTCAGTTCCTACAAGAATGATAGGGAATTTACCTATCTTATTAGTTTGAATTAAAGTAATCGCTTCAAATAATTCATCTAGTGTGCCAAATCCTCCTGGCATTACTACAAACCCTTGTGAGTATTTCATAAACATTACTTTTCTTGCAAAGAAGTAATCAAAATCAAGACTCTTATCATTATCTATATAAGGATTATCGTGTTGCTCAAATGGCAACGCAATGTTTAATCCTACTGATGTTCCACCATTGAGGTGTGCGCCTTTATTTCCAGCTTCCATTATTCCTGGTCCGCCACCAGTAATAACACCATAACCGTTATCAACTATTTTTCCTGCAATCTCTGTTGCTAGTTTATAATATTTGTGATCTGGTTTTAATCGAGCACTCCCAAAAATAGATACACATGGACCAATACGGCTCATGCGTTCAAATCCCATTACAAATTCAGATAGGATTTTAAATGTAGCCCAACTATCGTTAGTCTTAATTTCATTCCATCCTTTTTCTCTAGCTTCTTTTCTCATGATCAATTTGTTTATTTAATTCCCAATTCCTTTTTCAAGAATCGCGCGGTATGACTTGTTTTATGTTTGGCAACTTTCCCTGGTGTTCCAAATGCGAGAATCTCGCCACCACCACGTCCACCTTCTGGACCTACATCTATAATATGATCTGCAATTTTAATTACGTCCATATTATGTTCTATAATTAGTACGGTATTTCCTTTATCTACTAACTTATTAAGAACTAACAATAATACTCTAATATCTTCAAAGTGCAATCCTGTAGTAGGTTCATCTAAGATATAAAAAGTATTTCCCGTATCGCGTTTTGATAATTCACTAGCCAGTTTAATACGTTGTGCTTCTCCACCAGACAGAGTGGTCGATTGTTGACCTAGCGTTATATAACCTAGTCCTACATCTTTAATAGTCTTCAATTTGCGATAAATCTTTGGGATAGATTCAAAGAAGTCTGTTGCTTCATTGATCGTCATGTTTAGAACATCACTTATAGATTTACCTTTGTAGCGTATCTCTAGAGTTTCTCTATTAAAACGTTTTCCTTGACAAGTCTCACAAGTCACATAAACGTCTGGTAAAAAATTCATTTCTATAACGCGCAAACCACCACCTTTGCAGGTTTCACATCTTCCACCTACTACGTTAAAACTAAATCTTCCAGGTTTATAACCACGTATTAGAGCTTCGTTAGTTTTTGCAAATAGACTTCTTACTTCATCAAAAGTCTTTGTGTAAGTCGCAGGATTTGAACGTGGTGTTCTACCTATAGGACTTTGATTAATATCTATAACCTTATCAACGGCATCGAGATTTTTAATGCTTTTGTAAGGCATAGGAACTTTTACACCATTGAAAAAATGAGCATTCATTATAGGATAAAGAGTCTCATTAATCATGGTAGATTTTCCACTACCAGAAACGCCAGTTACTACTATCATTTTACCTAGCGGTAAGTCTATAGAAACGTTCTTTAGATTATTACCGGTACAACCTTTTAAAGATATGGTCTCACCATTTCCTTTGCGATGCTCTTTGGGAACCTCAATTTCTAACTTACCATTCATGTACTGAGCGGTGAGTGTATCGTGTTTAAGAATTTCTGCTGGTGTTCCTTGAGAAATAATTTCACCACCATATTTTCCTGCTCGTGGACCTATGTCTATAACATGATCTGCACGTTCTATCATGTCTTTATCATGCTCTACGACTATAACACTATTACCAGTGTCACGTAATGACTCTAGAGAGTTTATCAACTTCTCATTATCACGTTGATGCAGTCCTATACTAGGCTCGTCAAGTATGTAAAGAACTCCTACTAATTGAGAACCTATTTGTGTAGCGAGTCTTATGCGCTGCGCTTCTCCACCAGAAAGGGATTTTGCACTGCGATTCAATGATAAATAATCTAATCCTACGTCAAGCAAGAACTGTAATCGCACTCGTATTTCTTTAAGGAGCTCTGTGGCAATTTGTTCTTGCTTCCGCGAAAGCGTGCCTCCCAAACCATCAAACCACTCTACAAGTTCAGCAATGTCCAAATTTGCTAACTGTGCGATGTTCATCTCATTTACTTTAAAATAAAGGGATTCCTTGCGCAATCGTGCTCCTTCACAAGAAGGGCAATCGATGTGATCCATGAATTCCTTTGCCCAGCGCTGTAATGAGGTACTGTCATTATTTGTAAAAGTCTGATCTATAAAGTTTGCAATTCCTTCAAAATCAATTTTATACTTGCGTTTAACACCTAGATCTTTAGAATTCACTTCAAGCGACTCACTACCGCCGTAAAGAATCATTTCTATAGCCTCGGCAGGGATTTTATTTAAGGAGTCTGTGAGTTTGAAATCAAATTTTTGAGCAATTAAATCGAGCTGCTTAAAGATCCAATCCTTTTTCATAGTAGGATAGGGCGCAAGTCCACCGTTAGAAATAGATAGACCACGATCTGGCATAATCTTATCAGGATTTACCTGGTATAGCATCCCTATTCCATTACAACTAGAGCAAGCACCTTTAGGAGAGTTGAACGAGAAATTATTAGGCTCAGGTTCAGGATAAGAGATACCAGTTTCTGGACACATTAATGTTCGTGAAAAATATCTTCCTTCCTTATCACCAGCTTTTACCAGCATGAGAACATCATTTCCATGGTACATCGCTGTATTTATAGAAGCGTCCAGTCGTTTAATATCTTCTTCACTATCTCCAGGAACGATACGGTCTATAACTATTTCAATATCGTGTAATTTATAACGATCCAGTTTCATTCCTTTTTGAATGTCTAGAATAACACCATCCACACGCACTTTTACAAAACCTTGCTTTGCAATAGATTCAAATAACTCGCGATAATGTCCTTTACGGGAATTAATAACCGGTGCGAGAATATTAATGCGATCACCTTTATATTCCTCTATGATTAAATCACGGATTTGCTCATCACTGTAGCTTACCATTTTCTTACCAGTGTTATAAGAATAAGCATCACTAGCACGAGCAAAAAGTAGTCTTAAAAAATCATAAATCTCTGTAATAGTTCCCACAGTACTACGCGGACTTTTACTAGTTGTCTTTTGTTCAATAGCGATAACTGGAGAAAGTCCATCGATTTTATCTACATCTGGACGTTCTAATCCACCTAAAAACTGTCTTGCATAAGCACTGAATGTCTCTATATAACGACGTTGACCTTCGGCATAGATGGTGTCAAAGGCAAGTGATGATTTCCCTGAACCAGAAAGCCCAGTGATAACAACTAGCTTCTCTCGAGGAATATCAATATCAATATTCTTGAGATTATGTACTCGTGCTCCTTTTACTTCTATAAATTCTTCGGGTCTCGACATAGTTTTTTGCAATCTTGCGAAGTTACTTAAAGGACCTCTAAAAAGGAATTAAAGTCTACTTAAAGTTATGAGTAAGACTTGTGTCACCTCGTGATTAGTAATGATAATCATATTCTCTTAAAAATAAATATCAAATAATTTGTTTATTTTCCAAAATGTAAAGTATGTTTGTCATTATTATAAAAATACTTTACTTTATGTAAAGCAATAATTTATAAATTACTACATATGAATGATATGAGAACAATCAAAACAGATGGCGTTAGAACTAATGTTAAAGTGTATTTACTTTTACCTAATTACTTTAAAAAAGTAGGAGTGACTTTTATAGTTCTCGGTATTGTTGGTGCTTTATTAGTGAATCAAATATTTAAGGTAATGGATCAACTTAATGAACTCAATGATATAATACTTTATATAACCTTGGCAGGATTTGCACTTATTACTTTTTCTCGTGAAAAATTTGAGGATGAACGTTTTGCAAACCTAAGATATAGGTTTATTAAATTAGCTTTAGTAGTAGTCACAGGACTTTTCATATTTCTACCTTTAATTACACAAACAGTCAATTATCTTTTTTTTACAGAAGTCGATTTAAGAAACTCCTGGAGCAGTAGTTTTTTCTTAATAGGCGTTCTATTTATAGCACAGATATTGTATTTCAACATTTTTAAAAAGCAACTATAATGAAAAACACTCTTCATGTTCAACGTGTGATTCATTTGCTATAATAGCTACAATATATTATTAACAACAAATAAAAAACTGTTTTATGTCTACAAAAAAGAAAACCAACTGGTGGCAATTTAAAAATGAAGACTATTTCTTTTACCTTTTACCTTCTAGCTTTACGTTTATTGGAGTTATTATATCAATATTATCTTTCATAACCATTTTAATAATCAATAATAGTGTTCTAGAATTCCAAAGAATGCCATTGATTAATGAAACACTTTACAGTGCCATTTTGGTAGGGTTGTCAATAATTTCTTTTTCAAAAGAAAAAGATGAGGATGAACGTATTGCGAGCTTGAGATTTAGGTCTTTTGGCTTTGCGGTTGGGATAGCAATTTTGATATTCGTTTTTCAACCTTTTTTAATAACGTTGTTTGACTTATTATTTACAAATGATGATTTATTAATTCATCATTATGATAGTTTTTACATATTTGTTGCATTTCTTCTTATTATGCAATCATTATATTTTTATATATTTAAAAGAGAATTATAATGAAAAATACCGTCCACGTGCAACGTGCGATTCATCATATGAATCAAACAGAACTGTCTGAAGCGATAGGAGTTTCAAGACAGACCATAAGTTCCATTGAGAAAAATAGATATGTACCATCTACAGTTCTTGCTTTAAAGATTGCAAGACTTTTCAAAGTGACTGTGGAGGATATTTTTGAGTTAGAAGAAAGTGATGAATAGTTATTTTACAACTTTCACATCAGTAACTGGGATTTCAATTCCATAGATACTGCGAGAACCTGCAATAGGAAAACCACCAGAGGTCATGATCCAGTCATTCCATTCTGCTTTTATACCATCTAGAGGTATGATACTTACCCACATTTTAAAGGATACTGGTTTGTTATTTTTATCAACTTCCCATAGGTATACATCTCCAGGAGTAGTTCCACCAGATTTGTAACGTACTAATAGTTTCTTTTTGCCATCTTCTTCAATAAGCTCACGTTCTGTTCCTATGTCCATGATCTTGTGAGGCGCAATTAACCAAAAACTGTCATTATTAAAGTTTATTCCAGCATAAGTAATTGCATCTTCTAGTTCTTTTCCTTGTAGTTTTTTATCGCCTTTCCAAGCAAAACTTATTTGAGGATATTGCGTTACATAAGCCACTTTGTAATCATCCCAAAACACATCTACCGCATTTTGCTGTACTTTCCATACATAACGGTTCACACCTCTAAAAGTAAAGTGGATTTCTTTTACCTCAGTAAACTCTTTATGGTGAATGGCGTCTAGTATAGCATATCCCAGCTCGTCTGCTTTTGCGCCTTTTTCACCTTGAGGAATATCTTCATTGAAAACTATTTTTAAAACTATAAATCCGATTAACAGAACCGCAAGTAGTCCTAGAACGAATTTTAATAATATTTTCCCTAATTTTTTCAAAGCTCAGCGTTTTTGTGCAATTTCGGTCCAAAGATAAACAAGCAAAAACAAGAATAGATGAAATTATTAGGAATAGGCTCAAGAATCAATCATTCAACGTACGGTTTTGGTGTGGTGACTAATGTAACTACAAAACAGTATTGGGTTACTTTTCAAAAAGATGGATTAGAAACTATTGAACTCGACGAGGAGTTTGAAGTAATTGATGCTTGTGAGGATGATGTAGATACTGTCAGTTTTTATGAAGTAGAAAAAAGCTTAAAAGAAATTCTACAACGCTTCTCAGACGTTACTCAAATCGTTCCACTTGCCGATAAGTATAGAAACGGTACCATGATCTTAAAACCAGCAGATGTATCGCTTTCATCAAAGGAAATCCCAATCAACACCTTCTGGCACAAAATAGTGATGTTACGTGATCGACTACGTGTCATGGAACAAAAGATAAACAGCTCAGAACTAGATGACCAGTCTAAGATTGATCTACAACAATATGTTACAAGAATTTATGGAAGCTTAACGACCTTTAATGTGCTTTTTTCCAGTAAGGAAGATCAATTTAAGGGAAGTGGTAAGTAGCTTGTTGAGTCTTTGAGTTTGTGAGTTGTGAGTAGATGAGGTTTCAGTCAATATTTTCATTTATAATTCATAAGTGCGGACTTAAGTCCACATTGTGAATGTGTTGAACACAAAAATCCAGCTCATATAGCTGGATTTTTTATTTAAAGGACTATTTACTAAAAGATTACCTACCTGTTATTATTAGGAAACTTCACTTTGTAATCTTCAATAGATTGTTTTACGATTTCCATTGCTTTTTCACGACCTTGGAACTCTTCAACTTCTACCGTTTTGTTTTCTAATTTTTTATAATCCTGGAAGAAATTGCGCATTTCTTTTTTCCAAAATTCTGGTAATTCACTTACGTCATTAAAGTGAGCAACAGACATGTCGTTTGCAGCAACAGCAATAATCTTATCGTCCATCTCGCCGCCGTCAAGCATTTGCATTACACCTATAACTTTACATTCTACTAGACACATAGGAACAATCTCGATTTGAGATAATACAAGAATATCTAGTGGATCATCATCATCACAATAAGTTTGTGGTATAAAACCGTAATTAGTAGGATAGTACATTGATGAATAAATCACACGATCAAGCAATAACATTCCAGACTCTTTATCCAGCTCGTATTTTGCTCTCGTGTTTTTCGGGATTTCAATAATTCCCATTACTTTCTCCGGCGCATCTTCGCCATAACTTACATCATGCCATGGATGTTGTCTCATAATTCCTCATTTTTTACAGGGCTGCAAAAATAGTGTGGTTTACGCTTTCGCGAAAGCAATTCCATATTAACTTAATGCTAAATATGAGCTAAAGCACTTAAAAAGAACATTTAATCCAATTTTAAACTCTAAACCCATGTTAAATAGTTCTCCAGAGGAAGGAAATCATGATTTTGCCGACTATCTTTAACCTATGCAAGAACGAGCTGGTTATAAATTTGAATTCTTTAATCCTAAGGATGTGGATCCTTTTGACAAGCTATTTGGGGTTTTTAAAGAATTGATTACACATACTTCAGGAGATTTTGATGAAGCAATAGACTGGTTACGTGAACTAGATGTGGAGTATAAACTCACCACACCAGAGTATACCGTTGATGATTTTATCAATGATTTACTGGAACGCGGTTTTATCAAAGAAGAAATTGATCCAAATGCTGGTGGCGATGGAACTGGAGATGAAGAAGGACCAGGAAGTTTTTCTATTACTGCAAAGACCGAACAACTGTTAAGAAAACATGCGCTGGAACAGATTTTTGGCAACATGCGTAAAGGAAATAGCGGTAATCATAAAACAGGTAAACTAGGGCAAGGAGACGAGCATAGTGGAGATTATAGGCCATATCGTTTTGGCGATGGATTAGACCGTATTTCAATGACTGAGAGCTTGCGTAATGCGCATATCAATCATGGAACGGGCAACTTCAATCTTACTGAAGATGATCTAGTGGTGGAAGACACGCAGTTTAAAGCACAAATGTCTACCGTATTAATGATAGACATCTCACACTCCATGATTCTATATGGAGAAGATCGTATTACTCCAGCAAAGAAAGTAGCCATGGCACTAGCAGAGTTAATTACAACTCGTTACCCTAAAGACACACTAGATATTATCGTTTTTGGTAATGATGCGTGGCCTATAAAAATAGCAGATCTACCATATCTTAAAGTAGGTCCATATCATACAAACACTGTGGCTGGATTGCAACTTGCCATGGATATATTGCGACGCAAACGTAATACAAATAAGCAAATCTTTATGATCACAGACGGTAAACCCAGCTGTTTGAGATTAAAAGATGGACGTTATTATAAGAATAGTAATGGACTCGATGAGCACATTGTTGAAAAATGTTACACCATGGCGTCACAAGCACGTAGATT
>JALZUY010000180.1 GCA_023301395.1 Nonlabens sp. | reverse complement strand
TTGATTAATCAAAAAATGATTGATCAGTTGTGTTTTTCCAGGTCTTCCAGATGTTTTTGCAAGACTCTTAATGTTAGTCAGCATGTTGATTAAAGACGATTTACCTACATTTGAACGCCCTATAAAAGCATACTCTGCTAATCTACTGTTTGGACACTTTTTAACATCTTGATTTGAAATGACAAACTTTGCACTGGTTATTTTCATGCCGCAAAGATACAGTTAACCTGTCAAGTAATTTAAGGCAATAACCGTTTTCATTTTTTGAAAAGGAAGCGTATTATAAATGCAAATTTCAGAAGAGGAATTAAAGAAAATAATAGATATCTAAACTCTAACTAAGCTTTTGTTTTACTAACCAAGCGTCTAGAATTTCGTTGAATTTATCTGGATGTTCCATCATTGCAGCGTGGCCACATTTATCGATCCAGTATAAATCACTGTTCGGTAATTTTTCGTCAAATTCAACAGCAACCTCAGGTGGAGTAACACCATCTTGTTTTCCCCAAATAATACAAACAGGAGTTTTCATTTTAGGAAGATCTTTTGCCATGTTGTGACGTATGGCACTTTTTGCAATTGCTAGTGTTTTAATCAACTTATTACGGTCATTTACAACGCCAAAAACTTCATCTACAATCTCCTTAGTAGCGACTGCTGGATCGTAAAAAACACCTTCAGCCTTGTTTTTAATATAGTCATAGTCACCACGCTTAGGGTAGCTTTCTCCCATAGCGCTCTCATAAAGGCCAGAGCTACCAGTAATGATAAGTGCCTTAATCTTTTCAGGATATAATTTTGTGGTAACAAGACCTATATGACCACCTAGAGAATTGCCTAAAAGAATAACTTCTTTCCAGCCCATGTGATCTATAAAATTGTTGATGTGCTTTGCAAATGTTCCTACACTCGTTTTTAATAACGGCATACTGTAGAGTGGTAAACTAGGAACTACTATTTGATAACCTTTTGCTGGGAAATAGTCAATCACGCCTTGAAAATTGCTCAATCCACCCATCAAACCATGTAAAATGATTATAGGTGTCCCTTCACCAGTAGTGAAGTATTCAAATTTCCCTTCGGTAATCAGCTCTTGCGTCATATACTGTATTTAGTACAGTAAGCAAATATAGCTTATTTGGTTATATAATGCATGCATTGTAAATGAGCTGACTAAGCCTGTTTAAAACCATTTAGAACCTTTCAATATAGTAGTTTTTATTATCACGCTTTCGCGAAAGCGTATTCAAAAACCTTCAAAAATTGAATTGTTTACATCGATGTGAAATTGTTCATAAGTCCCGTAGTTATTCAGAATAAGGTCGTTTTATTAACAATGTGGTAAAAAGTGGTAAATTGTGGAGTAATAATTTTATATTTGAATTCATAACTCATTAGGTTTGATCAATTTCATAGGAACATACGAGTGTAAAATCGATGCAAAAGGGCGTTTTATGATGCCCGTTTCATTGAAAAAACAGCTAGCACCAGTCTTGCAAGAAGGCTTTGTGCTCAAGCGCTCTGTATTCCAGCCTTGTCTTGAGTTGTATCCCATGAAAGAGTGGAATGAGATGATGGTGCGCATGAATAAGCTCAATCGTTTTAAAAAGAAAAATAACGACTTCATACGTCGTTTTACCGCTGGTGTAAAAACCGTGGAAATAGATGCAAATGGCAGATTGCTAATTCCAAAAGATTTAGTCCAAATCGCTAGTATCACTAAAAATCTCACCGTATCGAGTGCGATTAATATTATAGAAATATGGGATAAGGAAAGCTATGAGCAGGCTATTGATGAGGCTGCTGTAGATTTTGCTGATCTCGCAGAAGAAGTAATGGGAGATGACACAACCGACCTCTTATCATAAGCCAGTCCTGCTGGAAGAGTCTGTAAATGGACTCGCTATCAACCCATCGGGTACATATGTAGACGTTACCTATGGCGGTGGTGGGCACTCGCGTGAAATTCTTTCTAGACTCGATGAGAATGGAAGATTATTTGCTTTTGATCAAGATCTTGACGCTCTAGAGAATGTTATCGATGATCCTCGATTTACATTGATTAATCAAAATTTCCGCTTCATGAAACGCTTTTTACGCATGCATGGAGTAAAGGAAGTAGATGGAATCCTTGCAGATCTAGGTGTGAGTTCACACCAGTTTGATGTTCCTGATCGTGGCTTCTCAACAAGATTTGATGCAAAACTAGATATGCGCATGAATCAAGATAGTGAGTTAGATGCTATCAAGGTTGTAAACGATTATGATGAGGATGATCTCAATCGCATTTTCAAAGAGTATGGGGAATTGCGCATAGCGCCTAGATTGACTGCTGCGATTATTCAAAAGCGTGAGGGAAATTTGATAGAAACTGTAGAGCAATTGAAAGAAATATGTGCGCCGTTTGTTCCTGAGCGTGTCCAGCATAAAATGCTAGCTCAGGTTTTTCAAGCCATACGTATTGAGGTGAATCAGGAAATGGAAGTTCTTGAAGAGTTTATAACTCAATCTAGAGATTTATTAAAAATAGGTGGTCGTTTTAGTGTGATTTCTTATCACTCACTTGAGGATCGTCCTGTGAAACGTTTTATGCGTGATGGGATGTTTGAAGGGCAACCTGAGAAAGATATTTTTGGTAGAGTAAGTGTGCCATTTAAGAAAGTAGGAAAATTAATAGTGCCTAGTGCTTTACAAATAAAAGAAAATAATCGAGCTCGCAGTGCAAAGTTGCGCATTGCAGAACGTATAGAAGATTAATATGGCGTCTAAGATTTTTGACATATTAAAAGGAACTTTTTTAACGAGTGATGACGCTTTTAAAAACTGGCGTTTCATCCTATTTGTGGTATCTCTCTCAATTATAATGATTTATACAGGTCATAGTTTTGAGAAAAAGGTGCATTACATAGGGCAGCTTGCAGAGTATGAAAATGAGTTGCGCAGCCAGTATGTAGATGGTCAACGAGAGTTGATGTTTTTACAAATGGAATCCACAGTTGCTAGTAAATTAAAAAGTCGCGGTATTGCTCCAGCAAAGAATCCGCCACAAAAGATAATAATCAAATCCACTACACCAGATGGCGACAACTGAGAAAGGTATATTGAGTAGGATTTACATAGTAGCAGTGCTGTTATTGTTGATTGCGGCAGGTATTGTGGTTAGTATCATTAATATCCAGTTTGTCGATGGAGATAAATATCGTGCAAAAGCAGAGCAACGTATTTTTAAAAATGATACTATTCCCGCAAATCGCGGGAATCTTTATGATTCAAATGGTCAACTGTTAGCGACTTCTATTTCAAAATATGATATCCGTTTTGATGCAGTTGCTCCTAATAATAAAGACTTCACTGAATTTATAGGTCCACTTTGTAAGGCGCTATCTGAGAAATTCAATTATCCTAAATCTTATTATGATAAAAAGCTGCGATCTGCTAGAGATAATAAAAGCCGCTATTTGTTAATTGCTACTAATCTCAATTATGGTGATTATATGGAGATAAAGTCATTTCCATTATTTAAGAAAGGACCTTACCGTGGTGGAATTATAGTAGAACAACGAGTGGTAAGGGAACATCCACTTGGGAAAATGGCTGAACGTATTGTAGGGTATGATCGCCCAGGTAGTGCTCCAGTAGGATTAGAAGGTGCATTTGCTCCATTTTTAAGAGGTAGTAATGGTGTGCGTCAAAAACAAAAGATTTCTCAAAATCAATGGAAACCCATAAGTAGTGCAAACGAGATTGAACCACAAGATGGTTATGATGTTTACACAACTATAGATGTGAATATGCAGGATGTAGCTCATCATGCACTTTTAGAACAACTTGAGTACTTTGAAGCAGAACATGGTACTGCGGTTGTCATGGAAGTGGCTACAGGTGAAATAAAGGCCCTTTCTAATTTAGGTCGTGGTAAAAGCGGCAAGTATTATGAGAAGCGCAACTATGCCGTATGGGAATCTCATGAACCAGGTTCTACTTTTAAATTGATGAGTGTAGTTGCTGCGCTAGAGGATAAAGTGGTTGATACCAGTACTGTTTTTGATACTAAAGGAGGAAAGATAACTTACTATGGCGATGTTGTAGAGGATTCTAAATATGGTGGTTACGGTAAAATAAGTGTTGCACGAGCTTTTGAAGTCTCTTCAAACACAGCGCTTGTTCAAATGGTGACTGATAACTATAAAGGTAAGGAAGCAAGTGCACGATATGTAGATCGCTTGTACAGTATGGGATTGAATAAAAAACTCGATTTGTCTATTACTGGTGAAGGCGTTCCTATGATACCGCATCCTGATGATGGAAACTGGAGTGGTACTTCATTGCCATGGATGGCTTTTGGTTACGGGTTAAGTCTGACGCCGCTACAAACTTTGACTTTCTATAATGCTGTTGCAAATAATGGTGTCATGGTAAAACCACGCCTGATAAGAGAAGTGCGTTCTAAAGATCAGCTTATTGAAAAGTATGAGCGTAGTATTTTGAATCCGTCAATTTGCTCTCAAGAAACGGTGGATAAAGTGAAAGTGATGATGGAAAATGTAGTAAAACGTGGAACAGCAGATAATCTCTATTCTAAAAGTTTTTCTATGGCTGGTAAAACAGGGACTTGTCAGACTGGTTATGGAGCTAATTCTACTAAAAAGGAATACATCGCATCTTTTGCAGGTTATTTCCCTGCAGACGAGCCTAAGTACAGTTGTATAGTTGTTATCCATAAGCCTAACAAGACAAAAGGATATTACGGTAATATAGTTGCTGGACCTGTATTCAAAAAAATTGCACAAAAAATTTATGCTAATAATCCAATGCTGGATGAGGTTCCTATGCCTCAATCAGCTCCACAGGAAGTTGCAAAGTCACAAGAAGCATTTTATGCTCAAGCACAATCAACTTCAAATAAGATCCCAAATTTAAAAGGAATGGATGCAATGGATGCGGTCACTTTATTAGAGAATTTGGGAGCTCAAGTGATACTTAAAGGAAAAGGTAAGGTGAAAGAGCAGAGCATTTCAGTGGGAACAAGAGTAAAAGCTAACGATAAAATTACATTGACTTTATCATGAAGAATTTAAAAGACTTATTGTATAAAGTCAGCCTTGAACTAGTTATAGGTTCAACGGATGTTGCTGTGAATCAAATACATTTTGATTCTAGAACTATTCAAAAAGGTGATGTTTTTATAGCTTTAAAAGGGACCGCAACAGATGGGCACCAGTTTATTGAAAAAGCAGTAGCATCTGGAGCTAGAGTTGTTATTCTTCAATATTTACCAGATTATCAATCTGAGGATGTTACATATGTTCAAGTTGTAAATGCTCATGAAGCACTTGCACTTATTGCTAGTAATTATTATGAAAACCCATCAAAGGATATAAAACTTATAGGAGTTACAGGTACAAATGGTAAAACCACTACGACTAGTTTACTTTATCAATTATTTAAAAGGCTAGGATATAAATCTGGATTGATTTCTACAGTAGAAATATTAATCGATGGCAAAGTAATCCCAACTAAACATACCACACCTGATCCCATAACTATAAATAATCATCTAGCTGCAATGAGAGATGCTGGTGTCGATTATTGTTTTATGGAAGTAAGTAGTCATGGAATAGATCAAGAGCGTGTAACAGGATTATATTTCCAAGGCGGAATTTTTACAAACCTTACGCATGATCATCTTGATTATCACAGCACATTTGCCGAGTATAGAGATGTGAAAAAACGATTCTTTGACATGTTGCCTTCACAAGCGTTTGCGCTTACAAATCGCGATGATAAGAATGGCGAATTCATGTTACAAAATACGCGTGCTCGTAAATTGGGATATGCGCTTAAAACATATACAGATTACAGAGCTCAAATTATTGAAAATCAATTTGGAGGTTTGCAGTTAAAGGTGAATAATCAAGAACTGTGGACTAAGATGATTGGTGAGTTTAATGCTTACAACGTCCTCGCGATTTATGGTTGTGCGGTGGAATTGGGACTAGATTCTATGGAAGTGATGGAGGTAATTTCTCAATTAGACGGTGTTTCTGGAAGATTTCAATATTTTACAACAGCTGCAAAACGTATTACGGCCATTGTTGATTATGCACACACACCAGATGCGTTGAAAAATGTTCTCGAAACGATTAATGCTATCCGTACACGTAATGAGAAATTGATTACAGTTGTAGGCTGCGGTGGCGATAGAGATAAAGCCAAAAGGCCTGTAATGGCAAACATAGCTGCTGCGCTAAGTGATCAAGTTATTTTTACTAGTGATAATCCACGTACAGAAAATCCCGATGCGATACTTGAGGATATGGAAGCTGGAGTAGAAGCGGTAGATTTTAAAAAGACACTTACGATTACTGATCGTAAAAACGCTATTAAGACAGCTGTGCAAATGGCGCAACAAAATGATATCATTCTCATTGCTGGAAAAGGGCATGAGACCTATCAAGAAATTAACGGCGTGCGATCAGATTTTGATGATCGCAAGATTGTTGCTGATTTACTTAACCAACTCAATAAATAACCAACTCAACAAATGTTATACTACTTATTTCAATATCTAGAAGAGCAGTTCCAGTTTCCTGGAGCCTCGTTGTTTGGTTTTATCACCTTTAGAGCAGCAGTTGCATTTCTGTTGTCTTTAGCTATTTCTACGATTTATGGAAAGCGTATTATTAAATTTCTACAACGTCAACAAGTAGGAGAAACTGTGAGAGATTTAGGTCTTGACGGTCAGGCAGAGAAAGCTGGAACACCTACCATGGGTGGACTCATTATTATCATGGCAACCTTGATTCCAGTGTTGCTACTTGCTCAGTTGGATAATGTTTATGTGGTTCTATTGATTGTAACAACCATTTGGATGGGATTGATAGGTTTTACAGACGATTACATTAAAATCTTCAAAAAAGATAAAGGTGGTTTAAAAGGGAAATTTAAAGTGTTAGGTCAAGTAGTTCTTGGAGCTATAGTTGGTGCAACTATGTTTTTTCATCCTGGAATTACTATTAAAGAAGAGGTGAAAAATCCTATTGTGGCTCAACAGATCATGGAAAATACTGGTCTGTCAGTAGCTTTTGGTGAAGCACATCAATCTACAAAAACGACCATTCCTTTTCTCAAAAACAACGAGTTTGAATACTCATCATTAATAGATTGGATAGACCCTAGTCTTGCTTCATGGGCATGGTTAATTTTCATTCCTATTGTTATTATTATAGTTACTGGTGTTTCAAATGGTGCAAATCTTACTGATGGGATCGACGGACTTGCTGCAGGAACCAGTGCGATAGCAGTTATAACTCTAGCGTTATTTGCATGGATATCTGGAAACATTATTTTTTCAGATTATCTCAACGTCATGTATATACCTAACTCAGGTGAAATGGTGGTCTTTATCACCGCATTCGCTGGAGCGCTAGTTGGATTCTTGTGGTACAATACTTTCCCAGCTCAAGTATTTATGGGTGATACTGGTAGTTTAACCATAGGCGGAATTATTGCTGTACTCGCTATTGCGACACGTAAAGAGTTATTGGTTCCTATTCTGTGCGGAGTGTTTGTAATGGAAAATCTGTCGGTAATAATACAGGTGAGTTGGTTTAAATACACTAGGAAAAAGTATGGTGAAGGCCGTCGTATTTTCTTAATGTCTCCTCTTCATCATCACTATCAGAAAAAAGGAATTCATGAAAGCAAAATCGTCGTAAGATTCTGGATTGTTGGGATTTTACTTGCCATCATCAGTTTAGTAACACTTAAACTTAGGTAATGACTTGGATGCAAACAGCAAATAAGAAACGGATCGTCATTTTAGGTGGTGGCATGAGTGGCGTAGGAGCTGCTATGTTAGCAACTCAACGTGGTCACGATGTTTTTTTGAGCGATGGTGGTATTTTGAAAGACGCTTTCGCGAAAGCGTTACAAGATCAATATATTCCACATGAAACAGGCGGTCATGATATGGAACAAATCCTCAACGCTGACGTGGTTGTGAAAAGTCCTGGAATACCAGACACAGCAAATATTGTTCAAAAGATTTTAAGTGCTGGAATTCCAGTCATATCAGAAATAGAATTTGCTTCGCGATTTACAGATGAGGTTGAAATTGCAATTACTGGAAGTAATGGTAAAACTACAGTTACAAGTCTCATAGGGCATATGCTTGAAGTAGCAGATCTTGATGTAACCATAGGCGGAAACATAGGTAAGAGCTATGCAGCACAAGTTGCGGCTGGACCAGCAGAATATAGAGTGCTCGAGGTTAGTAGTTTCCAGCTAGATGGAATCAATAAATTCAAGCCTAGAATTGCTGTGCTACTCAATATCACACCAGATCACTTAGATCGATACGATTACAATTTTGACAATTACATAGCGAGCAAAATGCGAATCGCAATGAATCAAGATGAGAATGATTTTTTCATCTATAACGCTGATGATCCGGCCATTCAAAATGCATTAACAAACAGTACGATTAAATCTCGATTAGTTCCTTTTTCTATGACTAGAGAATTGGATTATGGAGCTTATATAAAAGACAACAACATCAATATCAACCTAGACTCAAACTTATTTACTATGCCTATTCAAAATTTATCTATTAAAGGTCAGCATAACACTGCAAACGCAATGGCAGCAGCAACGACTGCAAAACTTTTACAAATCCGTAAAGAGACTATACGTCAAAGTCTTGCGTCTTTTCAAGGTGTAGAGCACAGGTTAGAACAAGTATTGAAGATTAATAAGGTTCAATATATCAATGATTCAAAAGCGACCAATGTAAATGCTACATATTATGCACTTGATAGTATGGAAAAGCCGACGGTATGGATCTTAGGTGGAGTTGATAAAGGAAATGATTATAGTGAGTTGTTTGCATTAGTAAATAAAAACGTGAAGGCAATCGTTTGTTTAGGTACTGATAATTCAAAAATCGTAGAGGCTTTTAGTGGTTGTGTAGATCAAATGGTGGAGACATCTTCTATGGAAGATGCGGTAAGAGTTGCTTATAAATTAGCAAGTCCAGGAGATAATGTGTTGCTTTCTCCTGCATGTGCAAGTTTTGATTTATTTGAGAATTATGAAGATCGCGGTAGACAATTTAAAAACGCTGTAAGAGCACTTTAATCATGTGGATTAAGAAACACATATCAGGTGATTTATTTTTATGGGCAATAGTCCTAGCACTTGCTATTTTTTCTTTTTTACCAGTTTACAGCGCAAGTAGTAACCTGGCTTATTTGAGCGGTGGAGAAGGTAATACGGCAAAGTACATAGGGAAACATTTTTTTCATTTATGTATAGGATTAAGTATTGCTTATGCAGTTCATAAAGTTCCCTATAACTGGTTCAAAGGACTCAGTATTATGCTATTGCCATGTGTAGCTTTAATGCTTATTTATACGGCGTTTCAGGGAACTACCATGAATGGAGCAAATGCTAGTAGATGGATGCGTATTCCTGTATTAGGAGTAGGTTTTCAAACGAGTACTCTAGCTAGTGTGGTATTGATGACTTATGTGGCAAAGTACTTGAGTAGCATTAAAGATAAGGTGGTCACTTTTAAACAATCCTTGTGGCCATTATGGTTTCCTGTAGGTTTTATTTTGATATGGATTTTACCTTCTAATTTTTCTACTACCGCATTAATTTTTCTAATGGTCTTGATACTATGTTTTATTGGTGGATATCCATGGAAGTACTTGCTTGGGATTATTGGTGCTGGGATACTGGCGCTAACTATGTTTGTGGTTACTGCTAAAGCTTTTCCAGATTTATTTGATGATCGTGTAGATACATGGGCATCGCGTATTTCTAGTTTTGCAGGCGATGGTGATAACGATTCTGTCTATCAAGTTGAAAAAGCTAAAACAGCCATAGCAAATGGATATCCTATAGGAGTAGGTCCTGGGAAGAGCACAACTAAATATTTTTTACCACAATCATCAAGTGATTTTATTTATGCAATTATTATTGAAGAATTTGGACTTTTAGGAGGTTTAATAGTGCTAGCAGTATATCTGTTTTTTCTATTTAGGATTATTGTTATCGCAAATAAAGCAGAGACCATTTTTGGAAGTCTACTGGTTGTAGGAGTAGGTTTGCCTATTGTAATGCAAGCACTTATAAATATGGGTGTTGCGGTGAACTTGTTTCCAGTAACAGGACAAACCTTACCACTTATAAGTAGTGGAGGAACTTCTATATGGATGACCTGCATGGCGGTAGGAATAGTGCTAAGTGTAAGTTCCAAAAGACAAACCTTGCGCAAGCAAGAAGAAGAAAATCAAGAAGAGTTGAACCCATTAGACGTACTCAGTGAAGCCTTATAAATTCATTATATCAGGTGGTGGCACCGGTGGCCATATTTATCCAGCAATTGCAATCGCAAATGAATGCAAGCGTCGCTGGCCCAACTGTGAGATCCTATTTGTAGGTGCCAGCAATCGTATGGAAATGGAAAAAGTCCCAGCAGCTGGTTATGAAATAAAAGGACTTTGGATCAGTGGATTGCAGCGCAAGTTAACATTAGATAACCTAGCATTTCCATTTAAGATTTTGAAAAGTCTTTGGGATGCGAGAAGAATTATAAACGAATTCAAACCTACTGCAGCAATTGGAACCGGTGGATATGCAAGTGGCCCATTATTGCAAATGGCTAGCATGAAGAGTGTTCCATGTTTAATACAAGAGCAAAATTCCTATCCTGGAATTACTAATAAATTATTATCAAAAAGAGTAAAGAAAATTTGTGTTGCCAGTGCAGGTTTAGAACGTTTCTTTCCTAAAGAAAAAATAGTCCTTACTGGGAATCCCGTGCGTCAAGATTTATTAGATATTGATTCAAAAAGAGATGAAGCGATTGCTCATTTTA
Source organism: Nonlabens sp. (assembly GCA_023301395.1). Taxonomy (GTDB): domain Bacteria; phylum Bacteroidota; class Bacteroidia; order Flavobacteriales; family Flavobacteriaceae; genus Nonlabens. The sequence continues at coordinate 19,126 of JALZUY010000180.1, read as the reverse complement.
AACTGGATTCGTCAAAGAAAACATTATTGATTCTAGGTGGAAGTCTTGGAGCTCGTAGAGTCAATCAATTAATAGACGCTCAAATAGAGTATATATCGCAAGACGTTCAAGTAATATGGCAGTGCGGTAAGTTTTATTATGAGCAGTATAAGCATAGAGCGAGTTCAAGCGTTCAAGTACATGCATTCATAAGTAAGATGGACTTAGTTTACAGCGCAGCAGATCTTATCATCTCAAGAGCTGGAGCAGGAACAATCTCAGAATTATGTATTGTAGGAAAACCTGTGATATTTATTCCGTCGCCTAACGTGGCTGAAGATCATCAAACTAAAAATGCCATGGCAGTGGTTGAAAAAGGTGCTGGATTATTAGTGAAAGAAGCAGATTTAGATCAAAATTTTATAACGATTTGGAAAGGATTAATTGAAGATGAAAAATTGCAGAACAGCCTATCTTATCAAATCAAACAACTCGCATTGCCCAGTGCAACAATCGATATTGTAACCCAATTAGAATCTATAATTAATGACTAGTTTAAAGCATATTACGCATGTTTATTTTATCGGTATCGGTGGGATAGGAATGAGTGCGCTTGCTCGTTATTTGCACGAGCAAGGTAAAGTTGTAGCTGGTTATGATCGTGTTATTACTTCACTTACTAAGCAATTAGAAGATGAAGGCATCGCTATTCATTATGACGATAATTATAATTCAATTCCCGAAACGTTTAAGAATACAGCAATAGCTCAAGTCATTTATACGCCAGCTATTCCATCCACTATGAATGAGTTATCACGCTTTCGCGAAAGCGGAGTTCCCATACTTAAACGTGCTCAATTATTAGGTCAAATTTCACAAACCATGACTTGTCTGGCAGTTGCTGGCACACATGGTAAGACTACTACAAGTGCTATTCTGGCGCATTTGCTTTATAAAAGTGGTGTGAAAATGACCGCTTTTTGTGGTGGAATTCTTGAAGAATTTAAAACCAATTATTTGTGTTCTGGAACTGATGTAATGGTCGTTGAAGCAGACGAGTTCGATAGATCCTTTATGCAGTTATCACCAGATATTGCTGGGATTACGGCTATGGATGCAGATCATCTTGATATCTATGGAGATGTCGCCACTTTTGAACAGACTTTTCACGACTTTGCTGGATTACTTCAGGGCAAGACATTGATCGTTAATGAACAAGTTGTAATTGATGGAATTAAGGTCGGGTTAAATTCAGGTCATTATAAGGCGATAAATATAGTAATTGCAGGTGGAGCTTATCACTTTGATTTACAAATAGGACTTGATATTTATACGAGTTTTTGCATGCAACTACCGGGAAAACATAATTTGTCCAATGCGCTTTTAGCACTTGCAATGGCTATTGAGTATGGAGTAGATATTGAGAAATTAAAACTAGCGCTAGTAACTTTTAAAGGCGTAGAACGCAGGTTTACTTATAAAATCAATACAGATTCTAAAGTACTTATTGATGATTATGCACATCACCCTACTGAGATAAATGCGGTATATCAAGCAGTAAGAGAAATGTATCCTGATGAAGAAGTGCTGGCTATTTTCCAACCTCATTTGTTTTCGCGTACGAGAGATTTTATGAATGAATTTGTATTGAGTCTTGCGCAATTTGATAAACTAGCCTTGTTAGATATTTATCCAGCGAGAGAATTGCCTATAGAAGGAATTACTTCTCAAGTCTTGTGTAGTAAAATCCAGAAATTAGATAAAAAACCAGCAGTAGTAACGGTTTTAGATAAAAGTGATATAACAGAGTTTGTTGAGGAAATGAACACGCGTATCGTAGTGATGATAGGTGCTGGTGATATAGGCATAGAGATTCAAAAGTTAACATCAAAATTGTTGCATCATGAGCTTTAAAAGCATCTTGAAATACGTTTTTTGTATGGTGTTGATATTCAGCGCTTATGCGTTTGCGGCTCATCGTTTTGAAAAAAGAAAGGTTAAAGATGTAACTATTTCATTTGCAAATGATAATGCTCTTTTTATTTCTGAGAAAAACGTTAATAAATTGTTGATACAAAATGTAGACAGTATCCAATCGGTAGCGGTAGAAAATCTAGATTTGAATAAAGGTGAATTGCGCATTGTTGAAAACGCAATGGTCAGAGGTGCAGAGATCTCTGTTTCACTCGATGGTAGCGTAAAAGTGGTTGTAGAGCAAAGATCGCCTATAGCTCGATTAATGTCGCCTTCACAAATGTATCTAGATGTAGATAATGAGCTCATGCCATTATCTCAAGAACATACCGCATTTGTACCGCTGGTATTTGGTTATAAAGATTCTTTAAAAAACTCACTTTTTAAACTAGTGAATTTTATAAATGAAGATGAGTTTTTAAAACCTGCAGTAACGCAAATATCTTTTGATAAAAAAGGTGAAGTGTCGTTGGAAATAAGAGCTCATGATTATGAAGTTCTATGGGGTGAAGTAGATGATTTAGATCACAAGGCAATGAATTATAAAGGATTTATTGCAAAAATGGAAAAGGATAACCGCTTGAATCAAGTTAAAACGATCGACTTGAGATATAAAAATCAGGTCGTAAGCATTAAAAAGTAGGGAAATGGATTTACAAGAATATGCAGTAGGACTAGACATAGGAACCACAAAGATTGTGGCCATGATAGGTCGTAAAAATGAATACGGCAAACTTGAAATTCTAGGTGTAGGAAGGTCAAAGAGTCTAGGAGTTCACAGAGGTGTAGTAAATAACATTACACAAACTATTCAGTCTATTCAACAAGCCGTTGATCAGGCTGAGGCTGTTAGTGGAATAAAAATTAAAGAAGTAACTGTAGGTATTGCAGGTCAACACATACGTAGTTTACAACATAGCGATTATATCACCCGAGGAAACTCTGAAGAAGTAATTGACCAGGCAGATATTGATACTCTTTGTGGTCAAGTTCACAAACTGGTAATGTTGCCAGGTGAAGAGATTATTCATGTATTACCACAAGAGTATAAAATCGATGGACAGTCAGAGATCAAAGAGCCAGTTGGAATGTACGGCGGTCGTCTAGAAGCAAATTTTCATGTAGTTGTTGGTCAAGTGGCCTCAATTAAGAATATTTATCGATGTGTGAAAAGCGCCGATTTAGATTTAAAGAAAATAACGCTAGAACCACTTGCAAGTGCAGACGCGGTTCTAAGTCAGGAAGAAAAAGAAGCAGGAGTAGCACTTATCGACATAGGTGGTGGAACAACAGATTTGGCCATTTTTAAAGATGGTATCATACGTCACACAGCTGTAATACCTCAAGGTGGAAATATTATTACTGAAGATATTAAAGCTGGTTGCTCTATAATAGAAAAGCAAGCAGAGTTATTGAAGACAAAATTTGGTAGCGCATGGCCAGGTGAGAATAAAGAAAATGAGATTGTTTCCATTCCAGGATTACGTGGACGTGAGCCTAAAGAGATTACTCTGAAGAACTTAAGTAAAATCATTCATGCACGTGTTATTGAAATTCTGGAAACGGTGTTTGTAGAAATTAAGAATTACGGTCATGAAGATCCTAAAAAGCAACTAATCGCTGGAGTGGTTCTTACCGGTGGTGGTAGTCAGTTAAAACATATCAAGCAACTTGCAGAGTATGTGACTGGAATGCCTAGCCGTATAGGATATCCTAACGAGCACCTTGCCGGTGATAGCGATGCAGAAAGCACTAGTCCTGTTTTTGCAACTGCAGTAGGATTAGTAATGAAGGGTCTTGAGGATAGTTATCTAGATGCAAAACTAGAAGAACAACCAGTGGATGAAGTGATAGAAGAAATCACAAATGAAATTGAAGGAATGGAACAACAAGAAAAAGCTGCCGAGGAAGAGAAAAAACGCGGCTTTTTTGAGAATTGGACTACTAAGTTGAAAGACTTTCTAGACCAAGCAGAATAAAAGTTAATAATAAAAGAGTACTTAAACCATAAAGTAGCAGCGATATGAGTAATGAAGATTTTAACGACTTAGCCTTTGATTTACCCTTAAACAAATCAAACGTTATAAAAGTAATAGGTGTAGGTGGTGGCGGTAGCAACGCTATCAAGCACATGTTCCAGCAAGGGATAAAAGGAGTAGATTTTGTGATTTGTAATACAGACTCGCAAGCTCTAGATAATAGTCCTGTGCCAAATAAAATTCAGTTAGGAGTTACCTTAACTGAAGGACTAGGAGCTGGAGCAAATCCAGAAGTAGGAGAGCGCGCTGCACAAGAAAGCATAGAGGAAATACGCGCTATGCTAGACACAAACACTAAAATGGTTTTTATTACTGCGGGAATGGGTGGTGGAACAGGAACTGGTGCTGCGCCAGTGATTGCTCAAATTTCTCGTGAGTTAGATATTCTAACCGTAGGAATTGTAACTACTCCATTCAACTTTGAAGGTAAAGTACGTAATGAACAAGCACAGTTGGGAATTGAGAAATTCCGTTCACAAGTGGACTCGTTGATTATTATCAATAATAATAAGTTGAGAGAAGTTTATGGAAACTTAGGTTTCAAAGCTGGATTTTCAAAAGCTGACGAGGTTCTTGCTACGGCTTCACGAGGTATTGCTGAGGTTATAACACATCACTACACGCAAAACATTGACTTGCGTGATGCAAAAACAGTACTTTCAAATTCTGGAACTGCTATCATGGGTAGTTCACAATCAACTGGAGCAAATCGCGCACAGGAAGGAATAATCAAGGCTCTAGATTCTCCATTATTGAATGATAATAAGATTTCGGGAGCAAAGAATGTATTGTTGCTTATCGTATCTGGTTCTGAAGAGATCACTATTGATGAGATAGGAGAAATTAATGACTTGATTCAAGTTGAGGCTGGTGGTGGCGCAAACATCATTATGGGAGTAGGCGAGGACGAGTCTCTAGGAGATGCGATTGCTGTTACTGTAATTGCCACTGGATTCAATAAAGAACAACAAAATGATATTTCAAATACTGAGGCTAAGCGCATCATTCATACTTTAGAGGATGAACAACGTGCTAGTGCTGTTTTACAGGAAACTAATCAAGCTGTTCCTGGTAAGATTATCATGGATTTAGGAGAAGATGAGGAAGAGAATGATGGTGCTGGTAACGCTTTCGCGAAAGCAGAATTACCACAACAAATCGAGCCCACAGAACCTGCTGAACCATTAAAAATAATCCATACTCTAGGCGAAGAAGAGCCTGAGCCAATGATGCCAGCTAGTACTGAAGAAAATGTATTGATTCCAACAACCGAATTTATCACAAATTTGAATGTGGTTTATGAAGAAGTACTAGATATACAGCCTACAGAGTTTGTTATTAGAGAAGCGCAGCCTAGTGCAGCGGCTATAATGGATATAGAGGTTGAAATTGAGGATGAAGAAGATCAATTTTTACTTGATTTTGACATGCCTATTTCTAAATCTGGCATAGAAGACAACAAACCGTCAATAGTCCATAATCTTGAAGATATTGAGGTTATAGACCCTATTAATGTGATTCCAGTAACTGAGATCTCTCCAGAAGGTGTGACAAAGTACTCACTGGACGATTATATGGAAGTTGAAGAAACTATGAATCAAGCTAAGCCCGCAAGTCAAGAGGTTACACAGGTGGCCGAAGAGGAGATTCAATTAATTACAAAAACAGAACCATCTGAGCCATTAAAGAAAATAGAGGTTAAAGAAGAGATTTCTGAAAATGTTGAATTAACTGATTTACCAATTAATGAAGTGTTAATTCAAAGAGCCGAAGAGCGCAAGCGTAAATTACACGCTTACAACTTTAAGTTTAAGAACTCCCATAGACTTGAGGAAATTGAAAAGAAACCAGCCTTTGAAAGACATGGTGTACAACTTGATGATTTGCCTAACGAGTCAGATCGTTCAAGAACAACCTTGTCTACAGATGGTAACGATGAGATTCAATTAAGAACAAACAATAACTCATTTCTACATGATAATGTAGACTAAGTAATTACTTCTCCCTTGAAGTTATAAGCCCGATATTCTTTCATTAGAATTCGGGCTTCTTATTTGGATACAACGCAACTGTCTTAGGTTGTATAAAGCCTTTTTAAACCTTATTTTTATAGTCTTAAACAATTATTAATATTATGAGTTTAGAAAAAGATATCATGACGGCAATGAAAGAAGCCATGAAAGCAAAAGATCAAACAGCTCTTGCTGCTTTACGAGCAGTTAAAAGCGAGATTTTATTAGCTAAAACATCTGGGGATGATGGAGAATTGTCAAGTGATGATGAGATCAAACTGGTTCAAAAATTAGTAAAGCAGCGTAAGGATAGTGCTCGAATATTTTCTGAACAAAATAGAGAAGACCTTTCTGAACCAGAATTAGCTCAAGCAGCTGTTTTAGAGAAGTTCTTGCCAGAACAATTAAGTGAAGAAGAAGTGACAAAAGTCGTTATAGATATTATCGCCAAGACTGGTGCAGCTGGAATGAAAGATATGGGGAAAGTTATGGGAATGGCAAACCAGCAACTTGCTGGCAAGGCAGATGGTAGGACGATAAGTACTATTATAAAGGCTCAATTAACTTAGTTATAAACTGTCAATCGTGTTTTTTAGGTTTTGGATGCATTAAATTTGTAATGTTGAAACCTGAATAAAATAACAATTTAAGGCCTCGTGGCGCAACTGAATAGCGCACTGGATTTCGGCTCCAGCGGTTATGGGTTTGAATCCCATCGAGGTCACGAATACATATAAAAAGGCCAATAGAAATTGAGTTTACTCAAGATTTCTGTTGGCCTTTTTATATGTTCAAAGCGGAGCTTTGTGGGATGTGCGCAGCAAATCCCATTCGTGATGGTTTATTGCTAGCAGAAATTGAGTTTACTCAAGATTTCTGTTGACCTTTTTATATGTTCAAAGCGGAGCTTTGTGGGATGTGAGCAGTAAATCCCATTCGTAATGGTTTACTATTTGCACAATGGACTGGTATCAGGACATGAAATAATCTTGTTAGTATAATTCTTTAGTATTAAAGCCCAAGTAACGAGTAATCAAAGTCGCTAACAGGTTTTCTCTTCATCTTTTTAAGCATCCATAGTCCTTCGGCAATAGGGATTTCTAAATTTAATTCAGTCTCCATCTCGTTTTCCATAAACCATAAGCCGTTTATTGTTTTCTTAAACAAATTTAAAGAGCCGTTATAAGTAATTTCAAAATCATGTTGAAGGTTTTGAGTGCTCACGCCATCATCTAGAATTACAGGATTACTTGAGTGTTGCACTGTAAAAGAAACTAAATCATCGTCCCAGTGACCCTTAAAATTAGATGTTCCTCCTGTTGAAAAAGGACTTTTCTTTTCGGTATGATGACCTGTGATAATTCCATCTTTGAATTCAAGCTCTGCATACAGAATTACTTTCTCGCCAAAAAAAGGCAAGTCATATCCTAATCCATAGATATAATACCCTTCCCAATAACCGTTGAGCTCTTCCATTATTTCTTCTCTTTTTCAATCATCAAATAATCTAATTTTAATTCATTGAACTGCGTATTAAACTTCCTAATGTCAGAATCTAGCACCGAGTTAAAAACAGCCAGCTGCTTTTCAATCTCAGCAGTAAGCTCGTTTTTTACTTGAATACTTTGTGAAGTAGGAGCAAAGTCGCCTATTTGTGCTAGACTATTTAAGTGTGCTAATTTATTAGTCAGTCTAATAGGGAAGTTCAATGGATCCTGACCACTGCGATTTTGTGTTTGATAAAGTGCTTTTTCCACCTCGTTGAATTTCTCTTTCATCTCCTTAGACATAGTCATCATATCTTTAATACCTTGCTCTTCTCTATCGCCGTATAAAGATTCAAATGCGGCTAGCTTTTTATTAAAAGTACGTATGTTCTTAATGGACTTGTGCGCTTTGTCTACTGTAGCGTTCACTTCTTTGACAAAATCAAATTGTGCTTGCATGTCTGCCACGCTAGCCTCTGCGTTAGGAGCTGGGATTATGGTAATCGGTTGTGATTGTTTTGCTCCATTTACAGTAAGCTCTACTTTGTAATTACCAGGTGTTGCTTGCGGTCCAGATAGATTTGCCCACCATAAAATCATTTTAGGCAACCTTTCAGCACCATCGTATTGTGTATTCCAGTTGAATAGATTAGCTCCAGATTTTGGTTCTATTTTATTCTTCTTATCGTATGTCGAGTAGCTTTTTATCAACTCATTTTTAGAATCATAAAAACTCAATGAAATACTATCTTTCTCTTTTACTTCTGGTAAATAATAATGTACCTGTACACCAGAGGGATGATTTGTTCCAGCAGTAAGCGATCCCGCTCTTCCATTTCCGGCCATACGATAAGCTGTTTTAGGTTTAAAGAGTTGGTTGTTATTTTGCTTTCGCGAAAGCGTGCTACTAAAACTCTGTCTTACTAACTCAAGATCATCGTGTATCCATAAACTTCTTCCTTGTGTAGCAATCACTAGATTGTTGTCTTTTACAGTTAGGTCTGTGATAGGAACAATAGGTAAATTCATCTGGAAGGATTTCCATGATTTCCCATCGTTTGTGGAAATGTAAAGTCCTGTTTCAGTTCCTGCGTACAACATTCCTTTTACTTGGTCATCTTCACGTATCACACGACTGAAATGCTCAGAAGGAATTCCATCGGTAATCTTTTTCCAGCTTTTACCGTAATCTATAGTTTTATATAAATAAGGTGTAAAATCTCCTAGCTTGTATCGAGTTGCCGCTAGATAACAAGTCGCTGCGTCATAACGACTAGGTTCTATACTGTTGATTTGTGCCCATTCTGGCAATCCTTTAGGGGTAATGTTACTCCAGTTCTTGCCGCCATCTTTAGAAAGGTGTACGAGTCCGTCATCACTACCTATCCATAATTCACCAGCTTTTAATGGCGATTCTGCCGCAGCAAAAATGGTACAGTAATATTCTACACTTGTATTATCTTGAGTAATCGGTCCACCACTAGAAACAAGTTTTGTCGGATCATTTCTAGTCAAATCTGGAGAAATGGTTTCCCAACTTTGTCCTTCATCAGTAGTAACGTGCACATTGTTTGAGAATGCATACAATTTATTGGTCTCATGTTTAGAGAATAGAATAGGGAAATTCCATTGGAAGCGGTATTTCATTCCTTCTGCACCATGTCCCATTGGGTTATCTGGCCATACGTTGATGGCGCGTTGAGATTTCGTTTTATGATTGTATCGGGAGATATAACCACCGTAGCTACCACCATAAACGATGTCATTATCTTTAGGGTCTACAGCAATATGTGCGCTTTCACCTCCAGCAGTTCCTTCCCAGTCGCTATCTGTAATACTTCTACCAGTAGTACGGTGTGGGATTCTTATCGTTCCATTATCTTGTTGAGCAACATAAATACGATAAGGAAAAGAATTATCTGTAGTCACTCTATAATATTGAGCCGTAGGTTGATTGTGATACGTACTCCAGGTCTCACCACCATCATAAGTAATTTGCGCACCGCCATCATCTCCCATGATCATACGATTAGGATCTTCTGGTGCGATCCACAAATCATGATGATCTCCATGTGGTGCACGAGCGCTAGAAAAATTATTCCCACCATCAGTACTTTTATGGTAAGACACATTTACTACATATAGTTTATCGATATCCTCTGTATCGGCATAGATTCTTGTGTAATACCACGCACGTTGTCTTAAACTTCTAGAATCGTTTGTTTTTTTCCAGGTCAGTCCAGCGTCATTACTTCTATAAAGACCACCTTCCTTTTTATTCTCTACTATGGCATATAATCGGTCAGAACTTACTGGAGATACTGTAATCCCCATTATTCCCAGCGTTCCTTTTGCAAATCCTTCATTGGTAGAGATTTCTTTCCATGTCTCGCCATAATCAGTGCTTTTCCATATCGCACTACCATCGCCACCACTAGATAAACTATATGGAGTACGCTGCACACGCCATGTAGTAGCATATAAATTACGTGGATTACTAGGATCGATGATTAAATCTACCGCTCCAGCAAGATCATTTGCATATAATTTTTTGTTCCATGTTTTCCCACCATCGGTAGATTTATACACCCCACGATCTGAAGTAGGCTTGTAGATATCTCCTAGAACAGCTGCATAAACAGTATTATGATCGTTAGGATCGATTGTTATTCTAGGGACATGTCTACTTTTAGGTAATCCAGCCTGTGTCCATGTTTTTCCCGCATTTTCTGTTTTCCAGATTCCGTAACCACTCGATACATTACCACGCAGTGTTTTCTCACCACCACCTACATAAATCACATTATGATCGCTAGGTGCGACACTTACAGCTCCTATAGAACCGCCAAAATATCCATCAGAGATATTACTCCACGTACGTCCACCATCCATGGTTTTCCACACGCCACCACCGGTACTACCGAAGTAGAATAGGTTAGGTTTTCCAGGAACTCCAGTTACCGCGGCACTTCGTCCACCTCGAAAAGGCCCGAGCAATCTAAATTCTTGTGATTCGTAGAATTTTTGCTCTTCTGGTGGTTCAGGTAATTGTTGTGATTCCGCTTTCGCGAAAGCGAGAACAGTAAAAATAAAGAGGAGGTAGTAGAGCTTATTCATGACTGGATAATTTGTCTTAAAGATAATGGAAGAAGCTGAATTTAAGGAAGAGAAATTATAGTAAGTATGATGAAATTATGGAAGATGAATATATATAAGAATTAAATAACCATATTTGCAGTCTATTAACTAGATAAAACAAAATTATGAATTACTTAAAAGAACATATCATTGGGCGCCATTCTTGCGGTTGAGGTATCTATTTGAGGTAAATCAATTTAATAACATAGTAAAAGCGTCCTTGAAAAGGGACGCTTTTTTTGTTTTTGATCTTTTTTAAAGAAAATCAAAAATAATTTTAAACTCATTTTCATACAATGCAAGATTGGTAAAAGAAATAGTCTCTAAGATAAAATGTAACATACTAAGGAGTTACTGTAATTATCTTTTTTCTGCATAAGCGGGCAGGTATTCTATTATCTAAATTTTAAATTAAACAATTGATAATCAGTTAATTGAATTGAATTTTTATTTGTGAGATTCAAAAAAGCATCACATCTTTGCACCGCAATTGCAATCAAGCAATGCATAACAATTTAAATCGAAGAAAATATGATCTACTTTATTTCACACCAGCTTCGAGACTTCTACACTAAGTAACTTTTTCTAGTTCTTATTCTCATGAAGTCCGTCGCAAATAGCTCGGGCTTTTTTTATGCCTTGTCTTTAACACATCAGTTTTAAGACAGGTCTCACTCAACTCGAGAATCAAATTTCATAAATACTTAAAACAATCCAAAATGAATTCTAATACCATCGTTCCATAAGATTCTGGCATTGCTGGAATCACAAATCAAAATAATTTTAAAATAATTGATTTATGAAACCGGCACATATAAAAAGCGAGCGGTTAAAAGAAGTGCGCACCATAAATAAGCGCATATATAAAATATATAAACTCCAACGAGAACTAGGTTATAAAAAGTTAGAAGAACCTATACGTCATGGATGGTACAAAGAAATAGTACTTACCAGACGTGTTATGCGATATAAAAATCAAGAGGTCATTGAGTCTATTTTTGAACGCCTTCTTACCACACAATGGGGCAGGACTAAAGATCTAGCCACACGCAAGTGGAATGAGCAAAGAAGTAAATACCTTATTGTAAACGATGTTCCTACCATCAGTAAAAAACAGTTTAATAAGCTGACGGTAAAAGAACAACAATTATGTGTGCCTTTTAAGTTTTATGCTTGTAAGCATAAGTTGGTCACTCGTTTTTACATCAAATTACCTAAGGGTGCTTACCGTATCAAGTTTACTCGAGCTTATATAACGCATAGGAAAATTATCGATCCACAATTAGAAAGAGAGTTTAGTGAACTGAAATCCAGATTGAATTCCAAAGAATTATTTTCTACTAACGTAGCGATCGATCCATACAAAAGCGATTGGAATTATATCTATGGTCTTAAAAAAAGATCATACATCAAACAAAGTTTTAAGAGGTTGTCAGGATATGACATTAAAGACCTCATTAATGATCATATATCATGGGAAATAACAAATTAAGAGGAAAGGACCTGATCAAAATAGGCTTTCCTAAGAATAACAATAGTATCAATATCGCTTTAGGGCAAATTAATAGATATCAAAAACGATTAAAAAAAGAGCAAGTACTCATACAAGCAACAAAGGTTTTAAAGAACCCTAATGAATTTATAGGCGATGGAATTTGGGGTAAAGTAGCAGAATGTCTTATTAACGAAGTCATCATTAAAAAACAGGAGCTGAACACTACTAGAGCACCCTTTACTATTTATGGAGAAAATGAGATTGACGATGCTGCAAAATACCAACTTTATGACGCCTTGAAATTACCAATCTCTGTTGCTGGAGCTTTAATGCCAGACGCTCATAGTGGCTATGGATTACCTATAGGTGGTGTGTTGGCAACTAATAATGCGGTTATTCCTTATGGAGTAGGTCTGGATATAGGCTGTCGCATGTGTTTAACTATTTATCCTATAAAAATGTCCTACTTAAAAGGTAAGAAGGATCAATTTGTAAATATGCTTTCTGAGCATACTAAGTTTGGAATGAAGGAGACGCATAAGGTAAAACATGATCATGAAATTTTTAGTCATGCAGCATTTCAAGACATTCCATTAGTAAAACGATTGAAGGATAAAGCTTATAAGCAGTTAGGAACTTCTGGTGGCGGTAATCACTTTGTAGAATTCGGTAATGTAGATATTGTAGATGTAAATAATGAATGGGACTTGCCAGTAGGACAGTATGTAGGATTGTTATCTCATAGTGGTTCTAGAGGTCTAGGAGCAAACATTGCAAAACATTATACGTATCTGGCGATGAAACAATGTCCGTTGCCTAAACATGTACAACAACTCGCTTGGTTAGATTTAAACAGTCATGATGGTCAAGAATATTGGATAGCGATGAATCTTGCTGGAGATTATGCACAAGCCTGTCATGATGATATTCATGCACGTATTTCAAAACTGTTAGGAACAAGGCCGCTTGCCAAAATTGAGAATCATCACAATTTTGCATGGAAGGAACAAGTGAATGGCAGTGAGAGTATCGTACATCGCAAAGGAGCGACACCAGCGCAAAAAGGAGCATTAGGAATTATCCCAGGTTCTATGACAGCGCCAGGTTACATTGTTCGTGGTCTTGGAAATAAAGACAGTTTACAAAGCGCTTCTCATGGAGCTGGTAGATTGCATTCTAGAAGACAATGTAAGATGAAGTTTACCCAAAGTGAGATTAAAAAAGAACTCAAAGAACACGAAGTAACTTTAATAGGTGGCGGCGTTGATGAAGCTCCTATGGCTTATAAGAATATCAAGAAAGTGATGAATAATCAACAAGAACTCGTTGAGGTAATAGGGACTTTTAAACCACAGATTGTTAGAATGGATTATTAAAAAATGAATCAATAATGCGCGACCTTAATGTGAAAAGAAACGGTGAGGTCGTGCTATTCTATACTAAATAAAAAAAACATGGACAATTCCATTATTATACAGATTACCAGCGGTCAAGGACCACAAGAATGTCAATGGGTTGCTGGACAAATATTAAAAGTATTATTAAAAGATATAAAAACAAAAGGTTATGAATATAAGATTATCAGTCAACAAAAATCATCATCAGGCACATTAACAGAGTCTGCTATAATACAAATTATGGGGGAGAAAGTGAAAAGTTTTATAAAACCATGGATAGGTACTATTCAGTGGATCGGTAAATCACCCTATCGGACGTATTACAAACGTAGCAATTGGTTTGCAGGAGTTGTTGAGGTTCCAAATGTTGCGGCTACTAACTTGTGTAAAAGCGATATCAGATTTACCACTATGCGCAGTAAAGGTCCTGGTGGACAAAACGTGAATAAAGTAAATACAGCAGTACGAGCTATTCACACACCTACTGGTATGCAGAGTGTTGCTATGGATACACGATCACAAGCACAGAATAAAAAACTGGCTTTAAAACGACTGGAAGAACAGCTTGCTAATCATTATCAGGATTCACTCAAGGAACAGTCTCAAATCATGCATAAGAACCACCACCAATTAGAGCGAGGTAATCCTGTGAAAATCTTTAAAGGAAGAGATTTTGAGTACGTTAGAAAAAACAAGAATTATGCAGGTAACCGACAGGCCTTAAAACGTGATTTAAGAAAAGAGTTGTAATAGGATAAGAAGCTGTCTGAAAAGTAGAAAAAAACTCCAAGTGTCATTCTGAACTTATCGAAGAAGATTTGAAATCAAGAATTTAAAAACTTCGACAGGTTCAGTTGGACATCGGAGTTACTTTTTAGAGAGTTTTTTATTGTAACGCTTTCGCGAAAGCTATCCAATCCTCAATCTCTTCGAAATCTCTATATCAGTAGGGATATATGGTTTCTCTTCTGGTAATTCTAATTTTTCAAGTTCGTTTCTAAGAACAAATTGATATTAGCTTTATTCCTTTATTTTATACATAACATCACTTCTCAGAACATACTTAACACCATCTGCGATTGCGATGCTTTCGCGTTTTTGCTCGTGGATAAAACAAAGAGCCATTCCTTTTGTTGGTTTGATCACTACCTCATCAAATTTTGTTTCTCCACCTGAATAATCATCATTTAGATAAATCATAAAGGTCACACGACTTTCTTCTTCCTCATTCTTTCTAAATCGACCATCAATATGTCTTTTAAAACGTTGTCCTGGTTCATATCTATAAAAACGAAATCGTTCACTGAGATACTGTGGAATTAAACCATCGATTATAAAATTATCATTACCAATAAGCTTACTTCCTAGATCTTGAGCTAACTTTTGATCATCATAAATGAGTCTATAATTGTCCCGAACATTCTTCATCATTTTAGCACCAGATGTAAGCCCAACATCTGCTTCAGAATATCCCTTTTGTTCACTAAAAAGAATAAGATCATCACATTCTCTACTTGTCAAAAAATCAGGAATCGTCCAGATTTTATTAGTTTGTTGTATTACTTCCATATGCTCATCTTTTTAATTCCTCCCTTTCTCATTAGGGTACAAGTCAGGCAAAGCATCACTTTGCCAAAACTCCTTAGTTTCAATATCCATAATAGTGAGCTTGCCTTTGAATGCAGCTCCAGTATCTACATTAATCACATTGTGAGCAAACATAGGCTCCATCTTATCATAATTAGTTGTAGGTGTGTGACCTATGAATATATTTTTGTAATGTGTAAATCGTTGAGGTAATTGTTCTTTTAAGTCTGCTTCAGGTATTTTTTCTGCAAGTAAAGCTGCTTCCCAAAGTGTGCGATCCCAATAAAAATTAGAAGCATATTCTTCTTTTTCTACTCCGTGCATTGAAGAGAAACCTGCGTGAAGAAAGAGATTGCTATCAGCGTCTATATAGTAATCTTTCAAATAATTGAAAAACTGTTTATGTCTTACATCTGTTAATAATCCAGACTGAATATAACTTTCGATCGTTTCCTCACCTCCGTGAGCAAGCCAAATAGGATTTTTAGCTCCTTTATTGAGCCAAAGCCCGCACCATACATCGTGATTTCCTCTTATGAAAATACATTTCATAATTTTTGAAAGCTCGATTAATTTGTCGATGGTCTGAGCTGCCTCGCTCCAGCCATCGACATAATCTCCTAAGAATATAAGTTGGTCTTCAGGAGTTACTTCTGCTCGATCTAATATTTGTAAGAGAGCTTTATAACCTCCGTGTATGTCTCCTATGACTAATGTTCTCATTGTTTAAATTCTATAAATTCTGAAGGAACAGTATCTGTAAGCCAAACACCATTTTCTGATTTAAAAAAATCATATCCTGCTTTTGCCATATCACTTGATCTTACGGTTAAGATAATTGGACTTCCTCTTCGTGCGCCTACTTTAGTTGCCGTTTCTAATGATTCACTTAAGTGAACGTGATGTCTACTCATTTTTAGTAATCCATTTTCTTTTATGGCTTTCATAAACTTTGCTACCGTACCGTGATAGAGGTATTCTGGAGGTTGTACTGCTTCATATTTTAAATCTACCGATACGGAATGTCCTTGATTTGCGCGTATGCTTGTCTTATCTTCATTAAAAGCAAATCGTTTTTTATCATTGGTTTCAACCACTTCACATAATTGATCAAAAGTGACATTTTTTCCGTGAGCCTTCAATTGGCTTAATAATGTATCTACGGCAATCCAACCTTGCGGATCTAATGTAATTTCTATTTTATCTGGGTCGTGTCTAAGTACTAAACTTAGAAAACGACTTATATTATTTTTATTCATTTTGTTTTATAAATTGTTTCAATCCTTCATTTTCTGGATATTGAAACTTAGTTCCAAAGTACATTTTAGTTACTTCAATGTTACCTTGTATATTATCATTAAAAAGCTCCATCTCCTCAGAAGGAACCCATAATTCATTGTGAATCTTTCCGCCCACATTTTCTACCTTGTATCTTTTTAGGAATTCTTCGTCAATTTCAAAAGAAGTTACAAATCCAGAATATCCAGATCCCTTATCATCTAAGTTCCACTTTGTAGCAATCTCTATGGCATATGCTTCATTCAAGACTGGGTAAAAAATGGGTTGCCACCCCAATCTTGGAGGAAATCTTAAAAATTCAGATTTAAATATTAAATCTAATTCTATTAAACCTACAGGTCTATATAATTTTTGTGTTTTCATTTTCATTTCTTTGTTTCCGCTTTCGCGAAAGCGTAACCTAAAACTTACTTATAAGCTCTCTTACGGCTTTAGTTGAGCCGCCATAGCTTACTATTTTAACATCTAAAGGTGTATTCTGAAACTTAATCAATGCTTTCTCAATAGCATCGATAATCCAATTCATCTCATTACCAAAAGCCCCACCACCCACAAGGGTTAGAAAAACTTTATTACAACCTGTATTCTTATAATTTATTAATCCTGCATACAGTGTAGCTTCATAGGTTGCCTCAAGAATTAATCTTGCAAAACTTTCCCAGTAATAAAAATTAATCTGAGAATAAGCAACTGGTAAAGCTGAGCAATATGCTTGTGAAACCAATTGTTTTGAAATTGATATTGTGACCTCTGTATTCCATTGGATTCCTATTTTTAAAAGTCCCTTTAATTGTTCTCTTTCTTCATTAGAAACTTGAGACAGTTTTTTATTTATGGCTAGTAATCCTTCTTGGCTGGCTAGTGCATACCCATTACTCATTTTCCATAACTGACTCTTCTCGTTATCTAAAGCTTGACCTAAATCTTCAAGGCAATCTATTTGGCTAGTTCTAGACTGACCGATATTTCCATCAACAGGCACAAAGTAGTTTCTATAAATTGTACCTGCTCCACAAGCTATCGCACAAACAGGTCCTTGAGTACGATCATATTGATAACCACTCACTCCTTGTTCTGGTGTGAATTCTGGACCAATCATTTCTAATAAATTAAATTGAGATGCTGCTTGAAATAATGCGTTTACATTTTCAGAGTCACAATGCATTTTTTGTACATCTCCTATAATTTCAGAGACCTTTAAGCTTTCTGAAAAATCATTTAGGTTCCTAAATCGAGATCTCAAATCTTCTAATCGAGGAATTTCAAGTGTTCCAAATTCATAAGACGCCTCATTAACTTTAGAAAACATCTTAGTCTTATCTATATAAACATTGGTTCTCACATTTTCTGGAGAAACTTCTTCTAATCCCATTAAATCTTCAAACCACATAATTTTCACTTTTGAACTTTCTTATTTTCAACTTCAGTGATCTTTCATATCACCTTAAACTGTGTCACAAACTCATCATCAATATCCTTGTAACTATTTGTACAATACACGTGATCTATCGTCTCCTTTAATTCATCAAAGCCGTAATTAAACTGGCTGTGTGTTACATATAAAAACACTTTTGAAGCTCCTTGTTCTTTCAACTCTTCAGCGAGAAACTTAAATGTTCGACCGCCATCTGCTAGATCGTCTACAATAAGACATTGCTTATCTTTTACATCGCCTTGAATACTAATTTGTGGAGCGCCATCTACACGTACTTTATTACTTGGTACTAGATCTGCATTGAGCAGCTCTGCAATATGATGCGTTGTTTTATAAGCTCCTGCGTCTGGACTTACCAATACTGGATTTCTTATTTCGTTAAAAGCTTTTTCTACATATTGAAAGTGATCTATCGCTACTGCATTATCAATTAACGCAAGTGAAATAGCACTGTGCGGATGCAAAATCTCTACTTTATCGAATTTTAAACTATTAATAAAACGAGCTACCACTTTAAGATCAAAAGATTCTTTTTCATTAAAACGTCTATCAGACCGTTGTGCAATGAGGCAATAGATCGTTAACTGTGAGATTACCGTTTTATCTAGTGCGTGCGCTGCATCCCAAGCTTCTTTTACAGAAGCGATGGTAAAGAGATCTTCGTAACTGTTACCGCGAATTTTTATATGAAGATTACCTCCTTCTGTTAATGTAGCAGCAACCTGATTGTCTTTAAATTTTTTGATTGTATAGCTCATAATCTTTCGTTTTATATCATTATTACCTTATTAAAACTATTTGTTCGTTTTTTTCATTGCTAAAAAAACGAACCAAAAAAAGCTAGACTGAATCGAATTTTACTAAAAATTTCCCTTGCTGCGGCGCAAAATAAAGGTGAGACTCGTCTTACGATTGATTCTTTCTAATATCAAAGTGACTTATCATTCATACGAACATTGCTTGCTCTATTTTGCTTCCCCTACGCTCACATCATTTTTTACGTAAATCTCGCTTAGGCCATTAAAAAAAAGAACTTTAAACGAGCACATCTTTACTTGTTTGTTCTTAAATACTGTTATTAATTCGCTCACGTATCGTCTGGAGATTCACGCTTTCGCGAAAGCGTCCATCTTCATAAATAACTTTTAACTCTCCTTCTTTTTCACCTTCTTCTGTTACTTGGTCTACAAGTGCGTATGTATCATTTTCCTTAATCACCTTCACCAATCCTTTTGCAGATTTCTTCACACCGTCATCGGTAATAGGATCTTTAAAAATCTCTCT
>JALZUY010000179.1 GCA_023301395.1 Nonlabens sp. | reverse complement strand
CATTGTAAAGCTTTCTTGAGCATTTTTTAATTTATTAACTGGTACATTAATCATAGCAGCTACTTTAGAATCATCCCACTTAGCTGGTGTTCCCCAGTTTGAAGTATCATTGTAGAAGTATACATCCCAGTTGCTTTTTCCTGGTTTAGTATAAACAGCATAAGATCCAGCTTTCAGTTCTTTTCCACCTACCATAACAGCATCAGAAAAAGTAATCTTAGAGTTTGCATTTGCTCCAGTTCTCCACATCTTACCAAACGGCACTAGGTTTCCAAAAACTGCTCTATCTCTCATAGCTGGACGAGAATATTCAAGAGTTACCTCTGTAAGTCCAACGGTTTGTTTTGCCATAGCACTAGGGCTAGGTTGTGGTGCATCTATTTGTGCTGTAAGGGTTGTAGCTACAAATAATGACATAAATGCAAGTAATGTATATTTCATGATTTTATATTTAAATTAATATGGCGTAAAATAACCACTTTTAGAGATACCTATTTGTTATGATTTTCTTAATAACTTAGGCTTTTGCTGCGCTAGAAAAGAATATCATTTTTACAGCAACTATAATAAGAATAACTCCAAATATCTTCTTCAACAATTGCTGATTGATATTTAATGCCAGCTTTGAACCAAAATATCCTCCTATTACAAAAGTTACTGCAATAAATGGAACGTAACGCCAGTCTAGACCTTGATTTATTTCTAGACCATTTTTATGATAAGTATATGCGGCAAGAAGAGTTACTGGAACAGCAAGCACAGCAAGGCTCATCCCTTGAGCTTGATGCTGACTATACCCTAGAAACCAAATCGCTAGCGGTACCATAATAACGCCACCACCTACACCTACACTACCACTTAAAAATCCAGCAAGTAATCCTAATACTAATAAGAGAATTATAGTTTCTATAGTCATTTTTTTACTTTTCATATTTATAATAAAGGAGCCCACAATCTACAAAAAGACTCTTTAAACTTATTCAATTTGTCACGTTTTAACCATAAATCAGCCAATACTTCTTCACAATATTCTAGATCTTTTTGAAATTGATCATTTAATTCACTAGAAATATCTTCATCATATATCAAAGCATTAATCTCAAAATTGATATCAAAACTGCGATAATCCATGTTTGAAGTTCCTATAGTTGAAAATAGTCCATCTACAACCATAGTTTTTGCGTGCAACATTCCACGGTTGTACCAGTGTACATAAATACCACTTTCTAGTAATTCTTCAAAGTAAGAACGAGAAGCATAGCGTGCTGCCCAACTATCCCCTTTTTTAGGAACCATAATGTGAATTTCTACTCCACTACGTGCTGCGCTTTTTAAACTGGTTAAAATGGCCTCATTAGGAATAAAATAAGGAGTAGTGATGTAAACACTTTTTTCTGCAGTGTTTATAGCTATAAATAAAGCTTCCATTATGTTTGCCCAATCTGTATCTGGCCCACTGGCTGCTATTTGGACCGCTTTATTCTCTGGAATATCTATTTCAGGAAAATAGTTTTCAAGGATATCATATTGATCCTCTTGTCTTCTCACAAAAAACCAATTCAACATCCATTGTGCTTGTAAACTCTTTACTGCATGACCTTGAATACGCAAATGTGTATCTCTCCAGTAAGTACCGCTGTGATTTATAGGCTCATTTACATAATCATCGCTTATGTTAATTCCACCTATATACCCAATAGTTCCATCAATAATAAAAATTTTACGATGGTTCCTGTAGTTTGCTTTTCTTGTAAATTTTGAAAATAGTACTGGCATGAAAGCCTCATGTTCTATTCCTGCTTGAGTCATTCTATTTTTAGTAGTACGAGAGATGTCACTACCTACAGAGTCATAAATAATTTTAACTTCAATTCCACGTTCTGCTGCTTCAATAAGTGAGTCAATAACCTGAGTTCCCATATGGTCGTCGGTTATTATAAAATATTCTAAATGAATATGGTGTGTTGCATTGTTAATGTCCTCAAATAGTTGATCAAACTTAGACCTTCCATTAATTAATACTTTGAGATTATTACGCAATGTTAATGGTGCTGCTTGATTGTGTCTGAGCAGTTTCACCATTTTTAATCGGTCAATTAAAAATGTTTCCTCGTATTTATCAAGATCATCATTTGAAATGTGCAAGCGTTTATTCCAACTATGGATTAATTCATTTGCATTAAGATCTTTACGTTTGAAAATCTTGGACTTACGATATTCCAAACCAAAAAAATAATAAATTCCTAAACCTAGAAATGGTAAAGCAATTAGAAATAGTAAGGAAGATACTGTCTTTCGAGGGTTTTGATTACTCCTTATTAAAAAAAAAGCAGCAGTAATCGCTACAATGTAATTCACAATGAGAAGGCTTATAAACCAGTTATCGGTAATCCAGTTTATCATTTCTAGTCGTAGTAACCTGTTTCAGGGATCTCAATTTCATAGAGTTTACCTGATTTGTTATTGAGCTTATTTTCTCTTAACCACGGATTGTGAATTTTTAAAATTTTATAGTTAATGGAATTTGCTTTTGCGAATGTTGCTAGATTATCAATCTCATAATCTACACTAACCTTTCTAGTAGGTATATCATAATAATATTGTGCTGGTTCTACATTGAAACCAAAACTTTCAGGGCTTTTTAAAATTTCTTTCAAAGCAAGAATTCTGAAAACGTATCGACCTGTTTCTTGACCTAATAATAGATCATAATAACTAGTAGCTTGTTGACGTTCTAATTCTTTATTCACTCCAGCATTACCTGCATTATAAGCTGCTGCTGCAAGTGTCCAGTTTCCCATCTTCTCTTTACTATCTCTAAGATATTTACAAGCTGCTCTTGTTGCCTTTTCAAGGTGATAGCGCTCATCTACATTACTATTCACCTCAAGTTTTAATTCTTTTCCAGTAGCGCTCATGATTTGCCAGAAACCGCTTGCACCTGCAGGAGATTTCACATTATCTAGACCACTTTCAATAACTGCTAGATATTTAAAATCGTCTGGAATACCTTCTTCAGCAAGGATAGGCTCAATGATTGGAAAATACTTTTTGGATTTCTTAATAAGCATAATACCATTTGACTGCCAATAAGTATTCACAAGAAATTCACGATCAGCTCTTTCTTTAATATCGGGATTATGAAGTGGTACTGTCTCGCCAGCAAAGTCGAGTGTCTGTGGTAATTGTAATGCATAAACGCTATAATCACCTACTCTAGATGGATCTTTAAGTTCAGGTGTAGAACTTTCTCCCACCTCAGTCTGTTTAGAATTTTGCTGTACAGCGCTGATAACCAGCAATAAAACGACTATAATTCCAGCTCCTAATAATATCTTTTTCATGCGCTCTATAATTTTTATAAAGATAAATGAATCTCACTGAGTCCAAAACAGTTATCGCAAAATGATTTCAGGCAAGTTATCATTAAACCACCTAAATCTATTAATTATCATAATATGTGTTCCACCAGGCACTATGGTCGCTCCACCTATATATTTTAAAGGAAAAATGCGGTCATTATCACCATGTATGTGAATCACATTTTCAATAGATTCTTCTTGATTCCAGTTAACAATAGTATCCAGTGCCCAGTCAAGATATCTTTTATCATTAACAGACAGGAATTTTTTATACAAATCCAGTCTTTTAGGAGCTAGTCCAAAACTATACTTTAGAATCGATTCAAGGTTTTCAAAAAGGCTCGTAGGCACTATTTTGTGCGCTCCTGTTTTTTTGCTAAAGTGCATACGCCGTGGGAACTCTTTATTATTTTTTACACTTGAAATAATAATAGTCTTGTTTACCGATATTTGTTTTGCAATTTCTTGTACTATAATTCCACCAAAAGATACACCTATGATAACTGGATTCTCATGTTTAATTTGAGTCAATAATCTAGTAGCATAATTCCTTAACGGTTCATCTTTTTCAGGGATAAGCCAGTGTATAAAGTGAACTTCAAAAAATTCTTTATCTAACCTTATATTCTCAAATATTAAATCTGATGCTGCCATTCCTGGCATAAAATAAACTTGTGTCATTATAAGAATATATTTAGTATCAATGTTTTAACAAAATCTATGAATAGCAAATTGTTAATTTAAGGTATATTTACAAAGTTATAAGAGCAATTTTTAAGCTTTCACTAATCAACCATAAAGTTGTATTAAACTTATCCTTTAGTGAATGAACCTAATCATATTTTAGGATTTAAAAAGAATGAACATGGAAACATCAACAACAATTGAGATTACTGACAATGCTTTTTTACGTCAGTATGAGTGCAGTAAGAATGGTGAGCTTGCAAAAATTGAATACTCTCAACAAGAGCGTAAAATATTCCTTACTAAATTTATAATCCCTGAATCTCTAGAAGACGATACTGATTTTAAAAATAGCTTCTTAAGAGCTGTCTTTTTAAATATAAGAGACGAGAAAGAGATAAAAGTAGTACCTACACATCCTAAAATAGCTGGATTTGTGCGACGCAATCGCCATGAATTTAAAGAAATGCTTCCTGTAGGAATCAGTATTTAAAACCTTTTACATTTTATTCCATAGCACTCGAGCGGCATCAAGATCTGCTGGAGTATCTATGCCTATACTAGCATGATTTGTAACGATCATACTTATTTTTTTACCATGTTCTAAATAACGTAAACACTCTATCTTTTCTTTCAACTCTAGTGGTGTAGCGCTTGAATTATAAAAATCCATTAAAGCCTCTTTTCTAAAAGCATAGATACCTATATGCTTATAAACAGGCACATTTACATCATTTGCTCTATTAAATGGCAATGGACTGCGAGAAAAGTATATCGCATGACCATAGAGATTTGTAATGACCTTTACGTTATTAGGATT
>JALZUY010000178.1 GCA_023301395.1 Nonlabens sp. | reverse complement strand
GGCTGCCATAGTTGATGGGTGAAAAAACCAGTCAACATCGCACGCAGCCTGAAGTTGATAAACCCAGTGGCATTTAAACATCGCATTGCGGCATCTATCAGTGGATAACCTGTATAACCAGTGCGCCAGGCTTTTTGGAAATCTAGATTTATAGGTTTATTGAGATCACGATAGGCTCTATGAACGCTGCGCCATTCCATTTGATGTTCCATTTCAAATTTCTCAATGAAATGAGCTTGCCATCGCAATCGCGATAGGAAGGAATTGAGCGTTCTTTTATCTTTTACGTAGTGTTTTGCCGCGCTCGCTTTTTGGGCAACCATGCGTATACTCAGATTTCCCCAAGCGATGTAAGGCGATAGTCTACTGCTGTGAAGTCTACTAGTAAGTGGTTTTGAATAATAACGATTGTATCCTGTAATACGTTCTTTGAGAAAGCTGTCAAAGTATTTTAATCCAGTAGTGGTGCCGCCAGGTTGGAATCCTGTAGATTTTTCAGTGGTTAAGTGGGCAGTTTTAAAGTCTTTTTCAAGTTCTTTAAGTTCTGCATCGCTGAATAAAGTAGCGTTATCAAAATCTGGATCTTGTAGGTTTTCATTAATGAATTTGATCCAGTGTTCTTTCCAGTTAGTTCTGTTTTTGAGACCGCGTACTACGCCATTTGAAACGCTTTCTTGCCAGTGAATACCGCAGCTTTTAAAATACTGACTTACTTCAATATCTCTTTTAAAAGTGTTGAGTAATCCAGTTTCTTGATAGGAGAATACGTTTTCAATAGCGTATGATTTACTTAAAACTTTAAAAGCTTCCAAAACTCTAGATTCAATGCTTAAAAGCCTAGTGTTTATAGTCTCCAGCTTATCGTTCATATTTACTATCGACTGCTTTATAAAATCAAAATGTCGCTTACTGTAATGTGCATCTTCCAACAGCATAGGTTCAAAAACATAGAGTAGGAGCATGGGCAATCCAGATTGCGATGCCTTTAATAAAGGCTCGTGATCTAAGATTCTCAAATCTCTTTTAAACCAAACGATGTTAATGGATTGTTTCAAATTTATGGTATTAAATATCTTCTGATTTTAAGGAACTGTTCTGAACCTACTTTTGCCTGCTGGCAGGCTGAGTTCAAACTGACATTTGATTAGAAAACGAATCCGAGCATTGAGGATCTCGAAATGCGACTTTCTAGTTACATTTTCAAACCTCTAAATTCATTATGCCACAGCTTCCTTATAGGTTTTCAAACATCTTTCTCGTGCTTCTTTGTGATCCACCATCATATCTACGTAGTTGCTGGTTTCAAACTCAGGAACCCATTTTTTGATGTATTTGTAGCCTTTATCAAATTTATCTTTTTGGGTAATAGGATTGAATATTCTAAAATATGGTGCGGCATCAACACCACTACCAGCAGCCCATTGCCAGTTACCTACATTTGCAGATAGGTCGAAATCTAGAAGTTTCTCACCAAAATAGCGCTCGCCCCATCGCCAGTCTATTAATAAATGCTTGCATAAAAAACTTGCTACGAGCATGCGCACACGATTATGCATGTGTCCGGTCGTGTTCAATTCTCGCATTCCAGCATCTATGATAGCATAACCAGTGGTACCGGTTTTCCATTTCTCAAATTCGGCTTCATTGTTTCTCCACTCGATACGGTCGTACTTTGCTCTAAAGGCATTATCTACTGTATGCGGGAAATGATAAAGAATAGTCATAAAGAACTCACGCCATATGAGCTCACTCATAAAGGTTTTTTCAATAGCGAGATCTGCTTTTTTCATCATTATGCGTGTGCTTACTACACCAAATCTTAGATAAACTCCTAAGCGAGACGTTCCATCTTCTATAGCTGGGAAATTTCTAGTCTTCTCGTAATCTTCTATGAGTCCAGGTTTTACATTATAAGCAGGAATCTCTATTGCTGACTTTTTAAAACCCATATCTACCAAGCTTAAATTAGGTAATAGACTGTTTTTAATACACTTGTTTAGGTAATCATTAGTATAATGAATAGTCAAATCTTCGGCATTCCCAACATCATTGCGGAAATTCTCTAACCATTTATTTTTAAAAGGAGTGTAGACTACATAAGGAGTTCCGTCAGCTTTTACTATATCATCTTTTTCATAAATGACCTGATCTTTAAAAGTGTTGAACTTTATATTCTGGTTATTAAAGAAAGTGGTGAGTTTTAAATCTCTTTCTAGTGCATACGGTTCATAATCACGATTTGTAAACACAGCGTTTACTTCATAATCACTCGTAATCTCTTCCCAGATTTCTAGTGGTTTCCCATAGAATAGAGCTAGCGAACTGTTTTGGTTTTCTCGAAGGTTGCTGCGCATGCGCTGTAATTCCTCAAAAATAAAAGTTACACGAGCATCATCTTCTGGTAAGTGATCGAGAATGTCTTTATCAAAAATGAAAATAGGTACTACTGGTAAATCGCTTTTAAGTGCTTCTAGAAAACCAACATTATCATCTAACCGCAAATCCCTACGGAACCAAAATATATTTACTTTTTCACTCATTTTTATAATAGTTATTTACGTTGGGTTTTGATCGCTGAGAACTGTTCTCGATTTGCCTAAACTGGAAGGCAGGCTGGGCTCGTACTGACATTTATTTTTATTAACACATGATTAAATCAATACATTAAATTTACCCTAAACTTAAAGAACCTTTTCCACCATTCACACCAATCACTTGACCTGTAATCCAGCCAGCGTTTTGATTCAATAAAAATGCTGCAACACTTGCGATATCGTCAGGTGTTCCTACACGTTTTAATGGATGCATTTCGCCCATTTTTTCTTTCTTAACATCGTTATTTAATAAACGAGCTGCTAGTTCAGTATCTACTAAAGATGGAGCGATTACGTTTACACGTATCTTTGGAGCGTACTCAGCAGCAAGTGCTCGTGCAAACCCTTCAATCGCACCTTTGGCAGCAGCTACACTGGTGTGAAAAGGCATTCCAGTTCCTACGGCAACCGTAGAGAAATAAACCATACTGCTCGTTCCTTCTTTTGTCAATAGAGGTAAAACTGTGCGTGTTACTTTTAACATAGAGAAGAAATTGATATTCATATCATCTTCAAAATGTGATTGCTTCAACATCTTAAACGGCTTTAAATTGATGCTTCCTGGGCAGTACACAAACCCGTCCAAAGATTCAGGCAATGAGCTTGTATCTAGCTTGTCTGTTAATGCGTCAAATGTGATGTGCGTCACTCCATTTGGTAAGTTTTCGTTTTCACGTGATGCTACAAATATGTTGTTATCACTGTGCATGTGTTGCACTATCGCGTTTCCTATTCCGTGGCTTCCGCCTATGAGTAGTATGTTTTTAGACATTTTGAATTGAATTAATGTGTTACTAGTAAGTTTATTATTTTAGGGTAGGCTCTTTAAATTCACCGAAGTGTTTAGTGAGTGCGCTTTCGCGAAAGCGGAATATTTTATCTAACTGCTTCTTAACAAATGGTGCTCCTATTTTACCTAGAATTCCAAATGGTAAACGGTAGTGAATCACGTCTTCCATAAGCGTTCCTCCAGGAATCTCATTGATGAAATGTTTGTGATGCCAGGTGGCATATGGTCCATACATTTGCTCATCTACAAAGAATTTACCTTCTTCCATTTGTGTGATGTGAGTCACCCAATTTGTGCGGTATAGCGGTAGTGGTTTCAGACTGTATTCAATCAACTGCCCTGGATACATAGGTCGTTCAGTCCCATAAAGTACAGTCATATCAAGTTCTGCAGGTGTTAATAGTTTAAGGTTGTTTGCATCAGTAAGGAATTCCCAGGCCTTGTCTACACTTATAGGTAGTTTTTGCTGGGACGAAAATTGGTATAACTTCACGTTTTTTGTTTAAGGTATAAATATAAAAATTAAACAAATGTGTACTAGTAAGAGTTTGTTAAAATTATTGAGGCGTTGAGCTATAAACTGTTAGGAATTAGGAAACAACTTGGAATATTGTGCGAGGAATTAGACTATCATTTCCGTTCCAGAAACCTATAGAGTAGGGAAACTAAAATATTTCTATTATTAAAAAGTATGCAACGTACCTTTTTTGAATTAGGGAAAAGTTTCGTTTTCAAACTTCAAGCTCCACATGATTTTGATTTTACTTTTTTCTACTCATCACCATCATAGCGATCTTCTCCACTAGAATACTCAGGTGTAAGGGCTATTTTAATACCGAAGTTGAACATAAGATTGGAAGCATTAACCGTGCGTACTTCTTCAGGTATGAAGCTTGTACTATTCTCATCTAGAAAGTTATAGCCTATTGGATTCCCCAGAGTTGTGTTGTACTGTGGTGAGAAAAACAACTGTACTGATCTACGGAAATAGTAATTGAAACGCAATCCACCTTCAATATATGCGCTTGATGATTTTGAATTTGCCTGATCTGACTGGTAGAAAATACGTGATGGTGCATCTTGTATTTCATTATTAACCACCGTATTATCTGGATTGTTATAAAAAGCTAATCCGCCTTTGAAAAAAGCGTCTAATTGAAAACGATTTTTAGTATAACTAAACGTAGGACCTATTGCTATACTTGTTGTTGTATAGTTATTGGAACTGATTTCATTTTCTTGATTAACATCGGTATCTAGATAACCAAACTGGTTATACTGATGTCTTACACCTGCAGATAGTCCTATGTACTTATTTGTATAATAAGTATAATCCAGTCCTATATTTAGTCCTGCACGTGCTACATCTCCAAAATCACTAGTAGGTTGTGTGACTCCTAACTCCAGTAACATATTATGTCTAGGCACTTCTCTTAAGTGTACAGCCTCGCTGGGCTTAACTTGTGTCAATTCATCTTGAGAAAATGCTATGGAACAAATCAATAATAGGAGTAGGGCTATTTTTTTCATAATTCAAATATATTTAAGATAGCTCATTATACCATTAAATTTAATGGAAGATTAAGAGATATTTAGGTGGCAGTCCATGGGAAGACTGTAACTTTGCAATTCAAAATTATAGACAATGGAAAAATTAACTGAAGAACAAGTACAGAAACATTTAGAGAATGTAGAAGGGTGGGATTATTATGATGATGCAATTCACACGACGTTTGAATTTGACAATTTCATGGATTGTTTCTCTGTAATGACTCGTATTGCATTAATTGCAGAAAAGATGGAACATCATCCAGACTGGCACAACGTTTATAATACTCTTGAGATTACATTGAGCACACATGATATTAATGGACTTACTGAGACCGACTTTGAACTTGCTGCAGCAATAGAGCATATCGTGGGCGACGAGTAATTACGGCATTGATTTTGTAATATTGCAGCTGTTCATAAATTGAACAGCTGTTTTTTTATGCGATATATTTTAATATTCCTCTTAGTTAGTCTACAAGCGCAAGCACAGCGATACGATATTGCGGCTTCTTATTTACAGTTTGTAGATAGCCACCATGCCAGTGTTGTGGAACAAACGTGGAATTACATGTACACTTATACTCAAGAAAGTGATTATCAAAAACGAAACGGACAGCGCAAGAAACTAGAAAACGTGTTGAATAAGTCGCTACGATATATTCAAAAAGAAAAGGCTTTTGATCCTGATTTACAGAAGGCAGCAGTTGATTACTTAAATGGGAATATAGCCATAGTAAAAAAGGATTTCTCGACATTATTAAAGGCTGATATTAAAAGTGTTCCTTTAGTTAGTAAGACCGATATTTTAAGAGGAATACGTAATGCCATGTTTAAGTTACGTTCAAACTATGATGATGCAATCCAACGTTATGGCGTGAAACACAATCTTATAATTAATAAAAACAACAGTGCTCTAGCACAACAAATGGAGCGTACTATTAAAGTTTATGATTATTATAATAAAATGAAACTGCTTGTTCAACAAATCAAAGATGCCGAAGCTTATTTATGGCAAGATATCACTCGACAAACTCCTGACCAATTTGAAAATAAATTACAAGAATTACAAAGATCTATAGATGATACAAAACCCCAAGCCATGCAGCTATCTATTCCATTTGATATTAAAGGCTTAGAACTTTCTTATTTAGAGTTCGCTACTTTTTTTGGAGGATCATACATAGAGAAAAGAAAGCCTATTATTGATTATCTAAAAGCGGCATCAAATAATGATAGAACTGATATAGTTCAAAAGACAACAGCTTTTAATAAGGCAAAAACATGGTATAATTTGAATAGGAAAGATGCTTACACCATTTGGTCTATTGAATCTCAGAATTACTTAAAAGGGATAATAAAGCCTATTCAATAACCTAAGTATATAATAGTTCTTGCAAGGATAAATTGATAATCTTAAATTTGAACATTAACAATAAACAACTAGATTAAATGGGAAGAGCATTTGAATTCCGTAAGGCACGCAAGATGAAAAGATGGAGCGCTATGTCTAAGGCCTTTACCAGAATAGGTAAGGATATAGTTATAGCAGTAAAAGAAGGTGGACCAGATCCTGAGTCTAACTCTAAGTTACGTGCGGTAATACAAAATGCTAAGTCCGTGAATATGCCTAAGGCAAACGTAGAACGTGCTATTAAAAAAGCAACAGATAAGGATACTGCAAATTATGAAACGGTACTTTTTGAAGGTTATGCACCACACGGTATAGCCATTCTAGTTGAGACTTCTACAGATAATAATAATAGAACTGTTGCAAATGTGCGTAGTTTTTTCACAAAATGTGATGGAAACTTGAGTACATCAGGTTCTGTAGAGTTTATGTTTGAACGCAAGTGTCATTTTAGAATACCTGCTGTAGAGATTGATGTAGAAGAGCTGGAGTTAGAGTTAATTGATTTTGGAGCTGAGGAATTATTCTTTGATGAAAAAGATGAAGAAGATGACAACTCTGTAGACGGAATAATGATATATGCTGAGTTTCAAAATTATGGCGCTTTACAAAAAGGTATTGAAGAGCTAGGTCATGAGATTTTAAGTTCTGACTTTGAATACATTCCTACCATTCAAAAAGATGTTACTATGGAGCAGCGAGAAGACGTAGATAAACTTCTAGAAAAACTAGAAGAAGATGATGACGTGAACAATGTGTACACGACTATGAAGGATGAAGAATAAGGTTTTGGTAGAAATATACTTTCGCAAATGCGTATAACAAGGAATTTACATGTCATTTCATCGATTTCAATATATTTTATATTAAAATTTTGATAAATCATTAAATCATTCTTAAATTTAAAATTATTAACTAATACAATTATAATACAATGGTAAAAGCAAAATATCAGAGCGTTCTAGATCTAGGAGCTAAATTGAATATGAAAGATGGAGATGTTCAAGTAAACGGTGATCAACTTCAAATTAAAGGTACTGCAGCAACTCCTTATGAAAAGGACTTGCTATGGAATGAAATCAAAAAAGTAGGTGGAGAAAATCCAACTGATTTGATGGCAGACATAAGCGTTGCTGATGGTTCTGTTTATGCACGTCACACTGTTCAAAGTGGTGAATCTTTAAGCCTTATTGCTAAGCATTACTTTAAAGATCCTATGAAATACAAGCAAATATTTGCTGCCAATACAGGTTTACTTTCTAGTCCAGATGTTATCCATCCAGGACAAGAGTTAGTAATTCCTAATATGTAAGAGTATTTTAAAAGATTAAAAAAGGCTTTCGGATTGACTGAAGGCCTTTTTTTGCATTTTAATTAGATTAATCGCATATGAAAACCGTTAAAACCTTATTAATACCGACGAAGCGTATAGTTTGCTAGTTAGTTTAAGTGCTATTAATCAAATTATATTATATTTAACGATAATTATGTATTATGTATTATTCCCTTTTAATTAGGATTGCGTTTAGGAATATCTTAGTGTAGATACTTAAACATTCAAGATGGACCAATTTATAAACAGAATACTAATTTTTACCTTTATTACTCTCGGGTCGGTACAATATTCTACAGCACAAACAACTTATTGTACGCTGGAACATAGAGGTAATTATGCCCAGTTGTATATTAACAATGTTATATATGGTGTCGTTAATCAATCATCTAATTTTAATAATGATGGTGTTAATTACTCAGATTTTTCAGCTAACTCATCTACGGTAGCTCTTGGAAGTAACCTACAAATGACCGTTGGTATATTTGCAAATCAAGCATAGGTAAGTCATTCATTGATAGTTTTTATTGATCTAAATAATGATGGAGTTTTTGATGATAATACAGAGTTATTGTATACTTCATCAACAGGTAATCCTACAACCAGAACATTTAATGTTCTTATTCCTACAATAATAACTACTGGATCCCACAGAATGAGAATTATTACTGTAAGGGACAATTATAGTTTTAATGGCACAAATACATGTTTTATTAATTATCAACTTGGTGAATCATAAGATCATACAATTGACGCTGGAACACCTCCATTGCCAGAGGCAAGTGATGATGAGCTTATAGTTGGGTGCAATAGTATAGCTTCTCCAGTAAATACTATTGATGTTAGTACAAATGATTTTATAGGTACCACTAATGGTGGTGATTCAGATAATTATTCTCTTTCTTCTTTGCCATTAAACACTGTAAATGGTGGAACGGTTACTGAAGGTTCTTATTGTACCAGATATTTTTCTTCAAGGTAATAAAAACGGAATAAGCAACAATGGTACTGTCACTTCAAATGCAAATTTCACTGATTATGGAGTCGTTGATAGTTTTATCGGAACTAGAACGTATACCTATTCTATTTTGAATAACGGTTCAAGTGATTTAATCTTAGTGTAGGCTTCCCCTTTTTAGGACACCTTAAAGTTCGATAAATTCTTTATCAAATCTGGGCATATATTCTTTAGGAGATATGTTTCCTAAAGATTTATGTGGGTGATTAAAGTTGTAATCTTCTCTCCAGTTATCGCTAATTTTTTGCAACTGGTAGATGTCATTAAAATAA